>JAGHUE010000064.1 GCA_018064985.1 Candidatus Colicola faecequi
GCACTTTCTGCGCCGCCTCCGCCTACACCTAAGTAACTGACGGAACGGCCGTTCCGCCCTGCGGAAGAGTGTCAACGTAAACAAGCGTCTCGGGATCGAAACCCTCGAGCGGTTGGCCTCCCACAAGGATGCCGGCAAGCGCCGTGTTCTGCGAAGTAGCCACCGAGAAATGGATCGTATACGTCTGAGCAGCACCCGTCTGCGGCTTCACGATGATCTTGTAATCGCCGTTGAGCGAGGTGGCCGGACGGGTGGAGATGGTCTGATATTCGTCGTGCGCGAGGAAAGTGACTTCCGGCAGCGAGGTGGTGCCCTGCGGGAGAGCTACGCTGTAGTCGGTCTGCGCGGGCGAGAAACCTTCGAGCGGCTGACCGCCGAGGTAGATCATCGAGAGGGTGGCATCCGAAGAGGTGGCCACCGAGAAGCTGATCTGGTAGACGCGGGTGGCGCCGTTCTGGGCGGTAACGAAGATGCGGGAGGTGCCGCCAAGGCCGCCGGCAGTGAGGCTGACGGTCTGGTACTCATCGCCCTCGAGCCAGGTGATGGCCGGCGCGGCGGAAGTGCCGATAGGCAGGTTGACCTGATAGGAGAGCGTATTCGGATTGAAGCCCTCGAGCGGCTGGCCGCCGAGGTAAATCATCTCGAGCGAGTTGATCTCCGACTTCTCAAGAGCCACCACGATGCGGTAAACCGACTGTGCGCCGCTGGCGGCGGTAACGGTCACGGTGATGGTGCCTTCGAGCTGCTGAATGCCCGACTGATCGAGGCTGACGGTCTGGTAGCGGTCGCCTGCCGTCCAGCTGATCTGAGGCAGCGAGGTAGTGCCGAGCGGGAGGTTGAGGTAGTAGACAAACTCCTCCGGATTGAAGCCCTCGAGCGGCTGACCGTCTGCCATAAGCGACTGAAGATAAGAGTATTGCGACGCCTCGATGCGGTAGGTGATCTTATACGTTTTCGATACGGCTGCGCCGGGTGCGGACACCTGAATCTGGCAGCCCTCGGTGAGGTTGTTCTTGATGATGGTGATGGTCTGCTCGCCTTGCGGATAAGCCGAAACGGGAACTACCTGCGGGGCAGCGGTAGTGCCGAGCGGCAGGGAGATGGTGTAGTTGGCCTTGGCGGGCTGGAAACCCGGGATGGAGGCGCCGTCGACGAGGATATCCTGCAGGGTGACGTCGGAGAGCTGGGCCACGGAGAAATGCAGCGTGTAGGTCTGCACGGTGGAGCCGTCCTGCGCGGTAACGGTGATGGTGGAGGTGCCGTTTACCGACGAGGGCTGCGTGATCTGCACGGTAGCGCCCGCATCCTGCGGATCGGCTTCCACCTGCGGAACGGCCGTAGTGCCGTAAGGAAGCGCTACGTTGTAGGTATTCAGATAAGCATTGAAGCCGCTGATAGTCTGTCCGTTGACGCGGATATCGGCCAAGCGGGCGTTGTTGGATGCCTGGCTGACGAAGCGAATGCGGTAGGTGCTGGTGGAGGAGCCGTCTTCGGAAGTGACGGTGATGGTGGTGACTGCGCCGTCAACCGCGCCTTTGTTGATCACGCATTCCTGCGCACTGAGTCGACGACCGGCGAACGAAGCGGTAGTGCCCTTGATATTGGTGAGCGAACCGGCGCCGCGGACGGCATAGATATCGGGGATGACGGTCACGCCCTGGCCGAGCGAATAGGTCTGCTCGCCGGTGGTGTTGTCAGGGTCGAAACCTTTCCACTCGCGGTTGTTGATATAGAGCTTCTGGATCTTCGACGAGTAGATGAGGTTGACGTCGTCCACGTAGAGCGAGTTGCCGGCGTAGATGCCGTTGTTGGCGCGGAAATTGGGGTAGTTGCCGGCCGAGAGAATGAGGTTGCACTTCTGGGGTGCGTTGTCGGAGAGGTAGTAGATCGGGATGGTGATCTTCGTCCAGTTGGCGTAGCTCGCCTTCTCGCGATACCAGGCTTCGGCAATCTGCGTGCCGGGAGTGGCCGTACCGCACTCGTTGCCGTCGAGGGCAATACGGATATCCGATTCCTCATCTACGCAATAAGCGGGCTTGGAGCGGGAGATATCGGTGCAGCTGCCGTTCTTGGCTTTGTAGGAGCCGCCCTGCGCAGTGCCGGTCCAGGAATAATAGACGATGTTGAAGTTCTCATCGGCCGTATGATCGCCGGCTGCCTGATCGACCGAGCTGTCGTAAACGCGCTTGATCCAGAGGCTGATGGAGTCGGGGCGATGCGTCCAGGTGATACCGCCGTAGGTGCCGGCAGTAGCATCGGAGATGGAGGTGAGCGACGATACGTATGCCCACGGCTGACCGAGCGCCACGTAGCCCGGCGAAGTAGCGCCGATGGAGCCTACGCCCACAAACTGGTTCTGGATGAGCAGGCAGTAGCCGCTGCGACCCGTAGCACGGTGGGCAAAATTCTTATCCACGCCCAGCTGCGACACATTCGAATAGCGCCAGTCTTTGGGCTGGATGGAGTTGGCAAACTGCGCACCCGACCAATCTTCAAACCCCGGATCGGGGAGCTGATATTGGCCGAAAAGCGAGGTTGCACACAGGAGAAAAACAAACAGAGAAAATACCTTACTTATTTTCATCATGATAGTATGAATAACGTTAGTAATCGGGTTGAACGTTTCTGCACTTCGGCCCACGCGCACATACGTAGGCGCACACCTGCACAGAAAAAGCGTACAAAATTACTGCTTTTTCGCGAGAAAGGAAATAACCATCATTTGGAAAAACCGACCGAATTTTAAGATTCAGGCAATAAAAGAGCGAGAATTTGGCGTACATAGGAATAAAATCTTAAGAACATACCAAATTCTCGCTTGTTTCAAAAAGAAGTTCAGGCGCTATATCTGATGCTTGCACGACTCCTCGTGGAGGGCATTGAGGATAGCGCGGACGCACTCTTCGGAGAGCCCGTTTTCCGCGGCCCAACGGATGCGCCTGTCGGCTATCTCGGCAAAGCGGGCCGACTGGAGGACGGGTATTCCGTGCTCGCGTTTGTACTCGCCTATCCGGCCGCTTATCTGCATGCGTTGCGCGATGAGCGCCCAGAGCGTATCGTCGGTCTCGTCGATGCGGCTGCGAAGCTCCGAAAGACCCATATCCGAAGCGCCTTCGCGCTTGGGAAGCGAGCCGACGAGCGCCTCGAGTTCGGCCGGCGAGAGCTGCTGCTCTTTGTCGGTAAGAGCCTGATCAGGAGCGCAATGGCTCTCGAGCATGAGGCCGTCGTAGCCCAGCTCCATGGCCTTGCAGCAGAGCTCGGCTATCAGGCTGCGCTTGCCTGCCATATGCGATGCGTCGAGCAGCAACGGGATATGCGGCTTGAGCCTGCGGAGCTCGAAAGCGATGGACCATACGGGCGCATTGCGGTAGCCCGACGGCTGGCCGTTCTGGAAACCTCTGTGGACAGCCATTACGCGGCCTTCTCCCACGGCTTGCTCCATGCGCTGGATAGCACCCAGCCAGAGCGAACAATCGGGCGAGAGCGGGTTTTTCACCATCACCCGAACGGCAGGTTGCGCGTCGGATGCAGTGCACATGAAAGACGCTATCGCGTCGGCTATTTCCTGCACGAGGAAAGGGCTCGTAGTGGTACGTGCGCCCAGCCAGAGCGTACGGATGCCGTATTGGAGCGCCAGAAGCGTCTGTTCGCGGTTGGCCACTTCGGTAGCCACCTCCAGACCGTAGTTATGGGCCGCTTCGCGGAGCCAACCGAGCGCCGGCTCCCCTACTCCTTCGAAATGACCGGGCTGCGTACGGGGTTTCCATACGCCCGCACGAAAGATACGAATGCCCACGGCTGCCAGCTGACTGGCGGTCGTGAGCACCTGTTCTCTGCTTTCAGCGGCACATGGGCCGGCTACAAGATATTCGTGCATAGTCGTTCGGATAAACAGCTGCGCGGCTGTACGGCTGAAAATAGTTTATTTGCGGAAAGCGGCAAGCGAAGCTTCGATAGCGGCAATACGTGCCTCGGCATCGGCTTTCTTCTTCTGCTCGAGGGCAACGATCTCCGGCTTGGCGTTCTGCACGAAGCGCTCGTTGCCGAGCTTCTTCATTACGCCCATGAGGAAGCCCTGCTGATACTTGAGGTCGGCCTCGAGCTTCTTGATCTCTTCTTCCACATTGATGAAGCTGCCGAGCGGAACGGCATATTCGGTAGTGCCTACGATGAACGCACCGGCACCTTCTGCCTTCTCGCTTACAAGCGCAATCTGAGAGAGGTTGCACAGCTTCTTGACGGTATCCTGAAGGGCTTCGCCCATCGCCTCTTTGGCCACGATCTGCAGCTCGAGCGGCTCTTTCTGAGCGATGTTCTTCTGCAAACGGATGGTGCGGATGCCGGCAATCACCTGCTTCATCTCTTCGATAGCGGCAAGGAGTGCCTCGTCGGCTGCAGGCTGCTCCATGAGCGGAGCCACCATGATCGACTCGCCCGGCTTGCGCTCCTGGATGTTCTGCCAGAGTTCTTCAGTGATGAACGGCATGAACGGATGGAGGAGACGGAGGAGCTGGTCGAAGAAGGAGAGCGTCTGCTCGTAGGTGAGCTTGTCGATAGGCTGGCCGTAAGCCGGCTTCACCATCTCGAGATACCACGAGGAGAACTCGTCGGTATAGAGCTTGTAGATGGTCATGAGGGCTTCGGACAGACGATACTTCGAGAAGAGGTCGGCCACTTCAGCCGAGGTCTTGGCAAGCATCGAAGCAAACCAATCGGTAGCGAGCTTCGCATAGCGCGGCTGCTCCATATCCTTGATCTCCCAACCCTTTACGAGGCGGAAGCAGTTCCAGATCTTGTTGTTGAAGTTGCGGCCCTGCTCGCAGAGTGCATCATCGTAGAGGATATCGTTGCCTGCAGGAGCCGACATGAGGATACCCATACGTACACCGTCAGCGCCGAAGCGGTCGATCAGATCGAGCGGATCGGGCGAATTGCCGAGCGACTTGCTCATCTTGCGGCCGAGCTTATCGCGCACGATACCGGTGAAGTAAACGTGGCGGAACGGCATCTTGCCCATGTATTCGTAGCCGGCCATGATCATACGGGCTACCCAGAAGAAGATGATGTCCGGACCGGTAACGAGGTCGGCCGTAGGATAATAATACTGAATCTGCTCGTTTTCCGGCTTCTCGATGCCATTGAAGAGCGAGATCGGCCAGAGCCATGAGGAGAACCAGGTATCGAGCGCACCTTCATCCTGCACGAGCTCTTCGCCCGGAGCCAGCTTCTGCGCTTCTTCGAGCGTCTCGGCTACGATGATCTTATCTTCCGGATAGTTTTCAGCACCGGTCTCGGCAAGCAGGCTCTTGATGTAGAGCGCAGGGATGCGATGGCCCCACCAGAGCTGACGCGAGATGCACCAGTCTTTGATGTTCTCCAGCCAGTTGCGGTAGGTGTTCTTGTATTTGGTAGGATAAAACTCGATGTCGTCGTTCATTACCGGCGGCAGAGCGATATCTGCGAAATGCTGCATGCGGATGAACCACTGGAGCGAGAGCCGCGGCTCGATAGGCACGTTGGTTCGCTCGGAATAGCCCACCTTGTTGTCGTAGTCTTCCACTTTCTCGACCAGACCGATCTGCTTGAGGTCGTCCACGATCTGCTTGCGGCAGTCGAAGCGGTCCATGCCGTCGTATTCCTTCACGTTGGGATAGATCTCAGCCTCGAGGCAAGCGAGCGCGAGATGTGCATCGGCAGAGAAAGTGTCGAAGGTGGTAAGATTGTATTTCTGGCCGAGGGCGTAGTCGTTGACGTCGTGAGCCGGAGTCACCTTGAGGCAACCCGTACCGAAACCGATCTCTACGTAGCGGTCTTCGATGATAGGGATCTGGCGGCCCACTTTCGGCACGATCACGTGCTTGCCGCGAAGCCACTGATTAGCAGGGTCTTTGGGGTTGATGCAGACAGCCACGTCGCCCATGATGGTTTCCGGACGGGTGGTAGCCACTACGGCATAATAGCCCTTCTCGTCTTTGTGAGCCACGCTGCCTTCGGGAATCTCGTTTTCTGCCACAGGCTCCACTACGCGATACTTCAGATAGAAGAGATGCGAGTGCTCGTCGTGGTAGATCACCTCCTCGTCGGAGAGAGCGGTCTGGCGCTCAGGGTCCCAGTTGACCATACGGAGGCCGCGGTAGATGAGGCCCTTCTTGTAGAGGTCGCAGAAAACGTGGATAACGGCGCGGCTGCGCTCTTCGTCCATGGTGAAGGCCGTGCGGTCCCAATCGCAGGAGCAACCGAGCGTACGGAGCTGCTTGAGGATGATGCCGCCGTGTTCGTCGGTCCAGTCCCAAGCGTGCTTGAGGAACTGCTCACGGGTGAGGTCGCTCTTGTTGATGCCCTGCTCCTTGAGGCGCTTGATCACCTTGGCCTCGGTAGCGATAGAGGCATGGTCAGTACCCGGCACCCAGCAGGCGTTCTTGCCTTCCTCGCGAGCACGACGCACAAGGATGTCCTGAATGGTCTCGTTGAGCACATGGCCTATATGGAGTACGCCGGTTACGTTTGGCGGCGGGATAACTACCGTATAAGCCGGACGGCCATCCGGCTCGGAATGAAATAATTTGTTGTCAAGCCAATATTGATACCACTTGGCTTCGATGTCTGTAGGATTATACTTAGCTTCCATGTTATGGTAAAAAATATGTCGTTTGGATCAACGCTCAGCGCGCATCGGGTTCTCGAGGAAATCCTTATACGCGAGGCGGATACCGTCTTCAAGTTCGGTCTTGTAAGTCCATCCGAGCTTGGCTGCTTTCGATACGTCGAGCAGCTTGCGCGGAGTGCCGTTCGGACGAGTGGTATCCCAGAGGATCTTGCCCTCGAAGCCCACTACCCGAGCCACCATCTCGGTAAGCTCACGGATAGAGAGTTCCTTGCCCGTACCGGCATTGACGGTCTCGTTGCCGGAATAGTTGTTCATGAGGAACACGCAGAGGTTGGCCAGATCGTCGACGTAGAGGAACTCGCGGAGAGGCGAACCGTCGCCCCAGCAGGTAACGCTCTCTGCCCCGCTCACTTTGGCCTCGTGGAAACGGCGGATCAGAGCCGGCAGCACGTGCGAGTGCTCAGGATGATAGTTGTCGTTGGGGCCATAGAGGTTGGTAGGCATTACGGATATGTAGTCGGTGCCGTACTGACGGTTGAGAAACTCGCAATACTTGAGGCCGCTGATCTTGGCCAGCGCATAGGCTTCGTTGGTCTTTTCCAGCTCGGAGGTGAGCAGGCAAGACTCCACCATCGGCTGGGGAGCCATACGGGGATAGATACACGACGAACCGAGAAACTCGAGCTTCTTGCAGCCGTTTTTCCAAGCGGAGTGAATCACGTTCATCTCCAGGATCATGTTGTCGTACATGAAGTCGGCAAGGGCATTCTGATTGGCCACGATACCGCCTACCTTGGCAGCTGCGAGGAACACGTATTCGGGCTTTTCAGCCTCGAAGAACGCTTCTACGGCATCCTGCCGGCAGAGGTCGAGCTCCTTGTGCGTGCGCGTAATTATATTGGTGTAGCCCTGACGCTGCAGTTCGCGAACGATGGCAGAACCTACCATTCCGCGATGTCCGGCTACATAGATTTTTGCATCTTTCTGCATCATTTGACGATTCCTTTCTCCAGATATTCCACAAGATTGGTGCGAACCTGATCAGCCGCATGGTCGGCTGCCACTTTCTTCATATCGTGGCGAACCATGATGCGAACAAGCTCCTCGAGCGAGGTCTTGGCCGGGTTCCAACCCAATTCACGCTTCGCCTTCGACGGATCACCCCAGAGGTTGACCACATCGGTCGGGCGGTAGAAATCGGGGCTCACTTCTATGAGGGTCTTACCGATCAGATGCTCCGGACCTGCTACGCAAATGCCC
>JAGHUE010000005.1 GCA_018064985.1 Candidatus Colicola faecequi
CTCTATGCCGCTTATGTATGGCGACTACGAAGAGAAGATGTGCGATGAGCCCGTGCTCATATTCACCCGCTCGTATATGGGCGAGACCGTAGTTGTAGGTATCAACAACGGAGACTGCGACTGGCCATGCCCGAACGGCTGCATGACGATCCCTGCCAACGGCTACGTGATCAAGAATAAATGCTGCAACGGCTGCAAAGAATAAAGACCGACAGACAACGAGGATTAAATGAAGAGGATTTTTATCATCATAGCCGTAGCCGCAACAATGCTTGCAGGTTGCGAAAAAAAGGAGAGTACAGCAAGTTTCATCGTGCGAGGAGCTGACCTCGGTTGGCTCAGCGAGATGGAGCGCGACAGCATGACATTCCTGAACGAGGAAGGAGATGCTATGGATTGCATCGAACTTTTCAAAGCAACGGGAATGAATGCCGTACGACTGAGAGTGTGGGTCAACCACAAGACCGGTTGGAGTAACCTGCCTGATGTATTGGAGATGGCAAAGCGCGTAAAAGCAGCTGAGCTGCCACTGATGATAGATTTCCACTATTCCGACTTCTTTGCCGATCCACAACGGCAAGACATTCCTGAAGCCTGGCAAGGAATGACCCCGGACGAATTGTGCAAGTGTGTTGCAGACCACACAACGGAGGTACTTACCGCGCTTAAAAATAACGGAATAGAGCCCAAGTGGGTACAGATAGGAAATGAAACGACTTACGGCATGATGTGGCCGGACGGGAAACTCGACAGAGAACAAGTGAACGAGGATTGCCAACGGCCGAACGGGCAGATCAGCAAGGAGTTTCGCTCAGATTGGGCACAATACGTACAACTAAGCAATGCAGGCTACGAGGCAGCAAAGGCAGTATTGCCGGAGGTGATCTGCATCGTACATGTGGACAACGCATTCATACCGCGCGTAAACTGGTATGAACGTTTCAAAGCACAAGGTGGAAAGTGGGACATGATAGGATTGTCGCATTATCCTTTCACACAAGATACCTTGAGCTGGCAAGAAATGAATGCACGTTGCGAACAGAATGTGCGCGATTTGTATGAGGTGTTCGGCACTCCCGTGATGGTAGTGGAAATCGGCTCAAAAACCGAGGAACTACCTGAAGAATCAGCAGCATGTCTGCGAGATTTCAACAAACGAATGGAAGGAATGCCCGGCTATGAGGGCGTGTTCTACTGGGAGCCGGAAGTCTACGGCTATTGGAGACCGGCCGAATATATCCCATTGGGATGGAACGCTTATAACATGGGATGCATGACTCCCGACGGCCATCTGAGCGAGGCTGCGCGCATTCTGTACGAAGGACTTCAATAAGCAGAGAAAATATGAAAAAAACTATTCTTATTTTTTTTGCAGCATGCACAACCATGATAACCGGCTGCGCAAAGCAGTTTGTATCCTTCGATGAGGCGTATCCGCAAGAGCAACTGCTGACCAACTGGAAGTTTGCCTATTCAGAAACGGAACAACTGCCGACCGAAGGATGGGAAGACGTAGAGATACCGCATGATTGGGCAATCTTCGGGGCTTTCGACAAGAAAAATGACCTGCAAGTAGTACAGGTTGTACAGAATGGCGAGACAGAAGCGACCGAAAAGACAGGACGTTCGGGCGGTCTGCCATGGATGGGGTACGGATGGTATGAAACCACATTAGTGATTCCCGAGAAGGCTTGCGAGCACTATACTCTACTCTTCGACGGCGCAATGAGCAACGCAGTTGTATCAATAGACGGCGAAGAGGTGGGACGATGGCCCTACGGATACAACAGTTTCCATTTTGACGTAAGCCAGTATCTTACACCCGGTACGCACAAAATAACGGTGGCACTTCAAAACAAGCCCGAGTCTTCGAGATGGTATCCGGGCGCTGGATTATACCGAAACGTGCATCTTATCGGTTCTTCTAAGGAACACATCCCTGTTTGGGGCACCCAGATTACCACACCGGATGTGAAAGACGAAGAAGCAACGGTACGCGTGAGAACCCACATCGTCGGACAGAAAAACAGTGTCGTGCGCGTGCGCATGCACATCAAATATGGAGTAGATGTTGTAACCGAAACCGAAGAAGAAATCACTTTGGCTTCGGATACCACGGAGGTAGAACGAGAGCTGACGGTAAGGAAACCGAAGCGCTGGTCGCCCGAACATCCGCACCTGTATACACTCGAAACGAACATCAACGATGACAAACCGTACAAGCAACGATTCGGCATCCGCACCATTGAATATAACCCGGAGAAAGGTTTTCTGCTGAATGACTCGGTACGGAAATTCAAGGGCGTATGCCTGCACCATGACTTCGGAGCACTCGGAACAGCCGTTCACAGAGGAGCTATCCGTCATCAGATACGGCTGCTGAAAGAGATGGGATGCGACGCCATCCGCACCAGCCATAACATGCCGGCTCCTGAGCTGGTGGAACTCTGCGATGAAATGGGTATGATGATGATGGTGGAATCGTTTGACATCTGGGATCTCCAAAAAACGCAAAACGACTATCACGTGCTGTTCGAAGAATGGGCAGAACGCGACATGGAAAACATGGTGAAACACTACAGAAACAATCCGAGCGTAGTGATGTGGTCGATTGGCAACGAAGTATGGAACCAGACGAAAGAAGACGGATGGAAGACTGCCGAATGGCTGCAAAGCATCTGCCACCGACTGGACAGCACTCGTCCAGTGACCTGCGGTATGGACCAGGCATGGTGCGTATTCGACAACGGTTTTGCTGCAACGCTGGATATCCCCGGGCTCAACTACCGCACACACAGATATACGGAAGGCCATCAGAAACTGCCCGGCAAACTGATTCTCGGCAGCGAAACAGCCAGCACAGTGTCGAGCCGCGGAACATACAAATTTCCAGTAATATATGCTCCGGACAGACTATACGAAGACAATCAGAGTTCGGGCTACGATGTAGAATATTGTTCCTGGTCAGGACTCCCAGACCAAGACTTCGCGCTGCAGGATGATTACGACTGGACTATCGGACAGTTTGTCTGGACCGGTATAGATTATCTGGGCGAGCCATCGCCTTACGACACGGACGCCTGGCCATCGCACAGTTCGTATTTCGGCATCATAGACATGGCCATGCTGCCCAAAGACAGATACTGGCTCTACCGCTCGCAATGGAACACGGAAGAGCCGACCGCGTATGTACTTCCACATTGGACATGGCCGGGACGGGAAGGCGAAATCACTCCAATATTCGCATATACGTCGTACCCGGAAGCAGAACTGTTCATCAACGGAAAATCGGAAGGACGCAGGCACTTCATGAGCAGAGCAGAAGCCGACACGGCAAGAACCGTGGAGCTTGGAAGCTTTGAAGTGGCCGGTTGGGGAAGCGCTCCTCGCCCGGAATTGCTGCCGAGATACAGGCTGATGTGGCTTGACACCAAATATGAGCCGGGCGAGATATGCGTAAAGTTCTATGCTCACAGAGGTGACAAGGATGCCGTTGATGAAGTGATCCGCAGAACGGCAGGAGAAGTAACGAAATTGCACCTGGAGCAGATGAACGATAAGGATGACGCAAGAAAAGAGGGACTCTATTACTTCACTGTAGGCGCAATGGACAAGGATGACATCCTCTGCCCAGAAGCTGACAATCTGATCAACTTCAGCATACGGGGAGACGGAAAGATAGAAGGCGTGGCCAACGGCAATGCCGCTTCACTTGATCCGCTGAAGGGACAGGAGATGCATCTATTCAAGGGCCTCGCTACCGTAATAGTAAGTTCGAAAAGCGGAAACTTCACACTGAAAGCTGAGTCGGATGGCTTGAAAAATGCATCCATCAGAAGAGAATAACACAAGCATCTGCAGACAAAAAGGACAGGATAAAACAATCAATTTATTCAAATAAAGACATGAAAACGTGCACTAAAGTCATCATCATTGCTTTGCTCGCATGCATTGCAGTTGGTCTGGTCGGTCTCGGTTTTGCATCTACCCGTAATCAGGAAGAGGCAGTAACCCGCCATCCGGCATTCGCTTATTATGGCAGTATTTATGAACTGAACACCCGTCAGTTTACCCCCGAAGGAACGTTCAAAGCTGCAGAAGAGCATCTTCATGAGCTGAAAGACCTGGGGGTTGAAATCATTTGGTTCATGCCTATCCAGGAAATCGGAGAGCTTGGCCGCAAAGGCACCCTCGGCAGCTACTATGCCATCAAGGACTACTGCTCTTTCAACCACGAATTCGGTACTCGCGAAGATTTCGAGCATTTCATCCAGAAAGCACACGAAATGGGCATGAAGGTTATTCTCGACTGGGTAGCCAATCACACGGCTCCGGACAGCGAGTGGACCAAGAACGAAGGTTGGCACTATCGCGACAGCCTCGGCAATCTGGTAGTACAGTACGACTGGTGGGATATCGCCAAGCTGAATTATGACAATGAGGACATGCGTGCAGAGATGCTGAAAGCCATGCATTTCTGGATGGATGAAGTAGGAGTAGACGGTTTCCGTTGTGACGTAGCCGGTGAAGTTCCGACCGACTTCTGGGAAATGGCAATGGGTGATCTGAGAAAAACTCACCCCGACATGTTCACCCTCGCAGAAAACAACGACAAAGTAAACGAATTGACCGCTTCGGCATTCGACATGTACTACGGCTGGGATCTGCAGAACGTAATGCGCAAGTTCGCCAAAGGCGATACCGATATCGAGGGTCTGTGGGACTTCTTCGCTCTTCAGGACAGCGTTGTCCGTCCGGAAGCAATCCGCATGAACTTCACCTCCAACCACGACGAAAACTCGTGGAACGGAACTGAGTTCGAGTGGTTCGGCGAAGAGGGTTACGCTACTTTCGCAGCCTTCACTTACATCATTCCGGGTATGCCGCTTATTTACAACGGTCAGGAATTCGGCAATCACAAGCGTCTGGAGTTCTTCGAGAAGGACGGCTTCGAGCGTCAGCACGTAGAGCAGTACCAGATGTATCAGAGCCTGAATGAAGTCCGCAGAGAGAATCCGGCACTCTGGAGCCCGGAGCTCGGCGCTCCGATGATCCGCATCATGAACGACAACCCGGCAATCTTCTCCTGCGCTCGCGTACTGGAAGACAATGTAGTACTCGGCATTTTCAATTTCTCGGCAGAGACACAGACCGTGATGCTCGAGACCGCAGGTCTGGAAGGCGATTATACCTGCATTTGCGGAATGCCTGTAACCGTAGGCACTCAGGACGTAATTACCCTGAAGCCTTGGGAATGGCTTATCTACAGCAAATAAGCAGCACACTCTCTCAAAAGAAAACAGCCCTCGGCTTTTTCAAACAAAAATCCGCTCCCCGGTTTCGGGAAGCGGATTTTTTTTGCGTAACGTTACGTTACGAAAAACAGGATATACAGAAGGTAATCAGAGAAGAGACTTGACGAACTCGTCACGGTTAAACACCTGAAGATCAGTCATTTGTTCACCAAGACCGATATAACGTACCGGAATCTTGAACTGATCGGAAATACCGATTACAACGCCACCTTTAGCCGTTCCGTCGAGCTTTGTAACAGCAAGGGAGCTAACTTGCGTAGCACGGGTGAACTGCTTTGCCTGCTCAAAAGCATTCTGTCCGGTGGAGCCATCGAGAACAAGCATCACATCATTGGGCGCTCCCGGAACCACTTTCTGCATGACGTTGCGTATCTTGGTGAGCTCGTTCATGAGGCTGATCTTGTTGTGCAGACGGCCGGCCGTATCAATGAGAACGACATCGATATCGTTTTTGACAGCAGACTGCAGGGTATCGAATGCGACGGAAGCAGGATCGGAGCCTTGCTGCTGCTTGACAACAGGAACGCCCACGCGCTCACCCCAGATGCAGAGCTGCTCCACAGCTGCAGCACGGAAAGTGTCGGCAGCACCAAGCATCACTTTCTTGCCGGCAGCCTTGTACTGATAAGCGAGCTTGCCGATGGTGGTGGTCTTACCTACTCCGTTGACACCAACTACCATGACCACATAGGGTTTGGAAGGCAGAGGTGCATCGAAATCGGGCTGGGTCTCGGGGTTGTTCTCCTGGAGAAGAGCAGCGGTTTCGTCGCGGAGGATGGTGTTGAGTTCGTCTGTACCGACGTACTTGTCGCGCTTAACGCGCTCCTGAATGCGCTCGATGATGCGAAGGGTGGTTTCAACACCTACATCGCTGGTAATGAGCGCCTCTTCGAGGTTGTCGAGAACGTCATCGTCGACAGAAGACTTGCCGATGATGGCATGAGATATCTTGGAGAGGACACTCTCCTTGGACTTTTCAAGACCCTTATCGAGAGTCTCTTTCTTTTCTTTGCTGAATAAACCGAAAAAAGCCATAGAAATTAGGACACCCCTCCCGCCCTTGCGGGCACCCTCCCCTCAAAGAGTGGAGGGATTTAGGAGAGAAATTAGGACACCCCTCCCGCCCTCGCGGGCACCCTCCCCTCAAGGAGTGGAGGGATTAGGAGAGAAATTAGGACACCCCTCCCGCCCTTGCGGGCACCCTCCCCTCAAGGAGTGGAGGGATTAGGAGAGAAATTAAACAATAATCAAGCTTAGCCTCGCTGGCGGACGACTTCAACATTCTTGCGAACATTGCCAGGCGTACAGGCGTTCGGCGTGTAAGCAGGCTTAGCCTCGCTGACGGACGACTCCAACATTCTTGCGAACATTGCCAGGCGTACTGGCGCTCGGCGTGTAACCAGGCTTACCCTCGCTGACGGACGACTTCAACATTCTTGCGAACATTGCCAGTCGTACTGGCGCTCGGCGTGTAAGCAGGCTTACCCTCGCTGGCGGACGACTTCATAAATGAAGATGCCGGCGGCGACGGAAACATTGAGAGACTCAATGACACCGGTCATCGGGAGCTTGACCTTCGTGTCACAGAGCTCGAGATTGGCCGGATAGATACCCTTGTCCTCAGCACCCATGACAATGGCGAGAGGAGTGGTCATATCTGCCTCGGTATAAAGACCGGTAGCGTGCTCGGTAGCGGCAATGAGTTGGATTCCCGAATCGCGGAGGAACTGAAGCGCGTTCTGCATGTTCTCCACCTTGCAGACGGGAAGAGAATGAAGCGCACCGGCAGACGTTTTGATTGCGTCGCCATTGATTGCTGCTCCGCCGCGGGCAGGAACGATGAGCGCATCCACACCGGCACAAGCGCAAGTACGGGCGATAGCGCCGAAGTTGCGCACGTCGGTTACACCATCGAGGACTACGAGGAAAGGCGTGCGGCCTTCCTCAAAGAGCTGAGGCACAATGTTTTCAAGCGGAGTAAACTCAATAGGCGAAAGGAATGCAATGACGCCCTGATGGTTTTTATCCGTGAACTGATTGAGTTTTTCCACAGGCACCTTCTGCACGGGAGTGGGAAGTCCTTCGAGCTTCTCAAGGAGTTCGCGAGCAAGCGCAGATGACATGTCGCGACGGAGGAGAATCTTATCGAGGGTCTTTCCTGCCTCAATAGCCTCGATGACGGCACGAATGCCGAAAATCATCTCTTTTTCCTTTGGGCGGCGGGTTTCATAGTCTCTGGGAGACGGCTTCTCACCACGCATAGAAAAATGCTGTACACGGGGGCGTGAAAATTCGTCGTTGTTGTGTTGCTTGAAATACATAGTAAGCGGAATGTAATAATTTGATGCAAAAGTAGTAATTTTTTTCGGGATACGCAAGAAAAAGGGACAGAAGAAGGACAAATACTTGTTTATTTGGCAAAATTTTATTAATTTTGCAACGTAAAGTTTTCATTGGGGCGGTTTGTTCAAAACAGACGGGCCTCCGTGAAGAGTTGACGAAGCGACCTGAGTGGATGAAGGAAAATATGGACAAAAATCTTAAGAAAAGTACATTTTCGAGAGGCACAAAAGGAGTGCGAAAGTCCACTCTACTTCCACTCTAAGTCCACACAAAGTCCACAGCACGACCCATGGACGAAAATCTTAAAAAAAGTACATTTTTGCCCAAGGTCCGAGAACCGAACGAAAAACCAACCGCAAGCTAAAATACAGAACAAGAAATGGCAAACAAAATCCTGCTAATCACCCCACCGCTGACGCAACTCAATTGCGCCTACCCGGCAACTGCACAGCTGTGCGGTTTCCTCAGGAAAAACGGCATTGCAGCCGAGCAACGGGATCTGTCGATTGAACTCATTCACAGGATACTGACGAAAGAGGGAATCGGGCAGATAATGAAACATGCGGAAGAACGGACGCTGGAAGAGGGACTGCGGGTGAGCAAACCGACGAGAATAGCCATCAGCAACGGACATTTCTACGTGCAGTGGGTGGAGGCAGTCTGCCGGTTTCTGCAAGGAAAAGACCTGAGTCTGCAGAGCCGTCTTGCCGACCGGGATTTCTGGCCGATGGGCAACCGTCTGCCGGCAGAAGATGACCTGGATTGGGATTACGGAAGTGCCGGTACGTACAACAGGGCGCAACTGTTCTGCACGCTGTTTCTAGAGGATATCGCGAAAGTGATACAAGAGACTGTGAGTGAGCACTTTGAGATGGTGAGATATGCGGAGAAACTGTGTATGAGTTTGCCGGACGCCACCCCACTCTTCGAGGCTCTGAAAGAGGAACCGAACCTGATAGACGGATGGATGCTGGAGCTGCTGGAAGAGCGGATGAAGCAGGCAGACGAGCTGACGCATGTGGGGCTGAGCATCCCGTTCCCGGGCAACCTGTATGCGGGTTTGAGATGCGCCCAATACATCAAAAAGATGTATCCGACGATTCATGTGACGATGGGCGGCGGGTATGTGAATACGGAATTGAGACAGCTGAGCGATCCCCGCATTTTCGACTATATCGACAGCGTGACTTTTGATGACGGAGAGGCGCCACTGCTGCATCTGCTGACGGACGGACAGCCGGTGAGAATGATGGTGAGACAGGACGGCAAGGTGGAACGGCTGGAGATGGACAGTTGGGAGAACATTCCTTTCAAGGAAACAGGCGCACCATGCATGGAGTGTCTGCACCTGGACGGGTATCTGGACACGGCTGACTCGGCCAATCCGATGCAAC
Source organism: Candidatus Colicola faecequi (assembly GCA_018064985.1). Taxonomy (GTDB): domain Bacteria; phylum Bacteroidota; class Bacteroidia; order Bacteroidales; family Paludibacteraceae; genus Colicola; species Colicola faecequi. Next base: position 9,053 of record JAGHUE010000005.1, read on the forward strand.
GGCTCTGGGCCAACGGACGCTGGAACAAACTGAGGATGGCGCACGGCTGCTATTGTGCAAAATGCACGTTCTGCGACACAAAACTGGACTATATCGGCAGATATGAGGC
>JAGHUE010000136.1 GCA_018064985.1 Candidatus Colicola faecequi
CCCAACCGAGTTTTTCGATGAGCGATTTTGCTGTATGTCCTAAGAAACTGTTCATTTTTCAATCATTATGAATTTTTACGAGTCGCTGTCCTTCCTGTTTCTGCGCAAACCACAAATAACCTGACACTTGCGTATAACCAATGGCCCGCATGGCAGCCATATACGAGCGAACCTGATCAATATATTGTTGAGGTACAATATCATGATCGCGGCCGAACTTATAATCGAGCACCACAGCTTCTTTCCCGCGAATCATCACACGATCCGGGCGCATCTCTCTTCCCTCGAAGAAGAGCGACTGCTCACGGAGCAATTGCCAGGAACCATCAAACCAGGAAGACATTTCATCGGTCTGCCACGCGCCATTGACCAGGCGAGTGACTTCAGCCATCTGCTCGTCGGAAGAAATAATCCCTCTCTCACGGAATTCCCGTATGACTGCCGAAGCATCGGAAGCCACCCGCATCCGGGCGAAGATATCATGGCACATATTGCCGAGTGCAATCTGCCGAAGCTGATCTTCCGCACGAGCAGCATCCCCAAATCGTTCATACAGAGTAGATTCCTGCGACTGACGGAAACGGATTCCCTTATCGCAAAAGTGCTCTTCCGCAGGAATCGGTTCCGCATTATCAAAGCGGAAAATCGATGTAGCATCTTTATTCTTGGCATCAGCAACCTTCGGGCGCTTAATCTTCGGTACTCCTTCCGTATGTTCACAGAAACAGGATTTCCCCGTATCTTCATAGCTCTCGAACGCCCCGATAAGCGCTTCGGTCATTGATAAACTGCGAACGAGCAACGAGCCGACCGTATCGTTGGAAACAGAAAGAACTTTATTCTTGTCAGAACTCAAAAGCTGCGGGACATACACGAACAGATTGTCTTCCGCGCGGGTGAGCGCAACGTACAGAAGATTAAGGTTATCTATCCGCATCTGATACTGTTCTTCATCATACTGATCCGCATAGCAAGTCTCCTCCAAATCAGCCGACAAACCGATCGGCAGCATACCTACCTCTTCTACTCCATCTAAAAGAGGTTTCATCGACTCACACCAGATAGTGCCCTTGTTGTCCACCATGTTCCATTCCGCGAAAGGAATGAAAAGCGAGTGTGCCTGCAATCCTTTGGCCGAGTGCACTGTCATAAGCCGAATGCCGTCCGAATCGGGAGCTGCAATCGACTCCTTATGCATATTATCTTCCCAATACTGCAGGAAAGCAGCACGATCTGAGCCATTGGCGCTGACGTAATCACGGAGCTTATCCAGAAAGCAGTTGAGATAAGCCGCATCGTCAAAGAAGAAACGACCTTCCTCATCGAAACAGCAAATGCGCATCAGCTCTTTGGCCAACTCGAAAAGCGGCATTCTGCGGTCGATATGCGCTATCTCTGAAAGAACTTTTTCCATATCCAGATTCCGGTCGAGCGACTCCGATACAATCTGCATCTTTTTGCGGATATAATATTCCGCCACCTGATCTCTTGTCTGCATATAGCGTAACCCGCAGACAATCAGCATTACCGAGGAGGATGTATCCAGATGAAAACTGTCGCACGAAACGATTCGTTGCCCTGCAAGATGCGGATACTGCGGATGTCCGTTCAATGCATCCTCTGCCATCAGGCGTTGGAACGCATCTGCTATTTCCTGCGCATCGTTTCGCTTTCTTACCAGCACCATCATATCAGAAGCCTGTTCCCCCATAGCCAACAACCGTTCCATATCCGAGAACATATCCGCCAAGATATGCTTCTTCGCAACAACACGCGTAAGCGAGGCATTCGCCTGCACATCATCTTTTTTGCGACTGCGGCAAGGGTAAGCTTTTACGCACACATAGCCGCCTTCATGCTCACCATTGGCATTGTAAAACAACGGCAGGTTGCTTTCCGAAAAATGCTCTTCAAAAATCTCCTGAAGCTGATGTTTTCTCGCGGGACTCTCCTGCCGCTCCACTTCCATCTCCACCATGTGCTGCATCTCTCTCAAATTGAAATTCACCACATTGGCGGCGCTGCGGAAGTTTCTCCTGAGCGCTTGAAAATCATCGTTCAGGAAATAGGAGAAACTGCCCGAAGAAGAAGTCAGACCTTCCATTATATGCCAATCGCCATTACGCCAACGGTAGATGCTCTGTTTTACATCGCCCACCACCAACAGCGAATGCTCACCCGTAGAAAGAAGTTCTTCAAGAAGCGGTTGGAAAACCGACCATTGCAGACGGCTGGTATCCTGAAACTCATCCATCAGCACATGTGTGTAGCGGATGCCGGCCTTTTCCAGGATAAAGTCCGCATCACCCGTTTTGAGGGCTGCATGCAAACGGCTGGCCGTGCGTGCCAACAAATCCTTGTTGGTCAGATCAAGGTCCATATCGATCTGCTTCACAAGCGCACTCATAAGACGCATATCGTTGAGCATAACAGAAGTGCACTCCGCACTCAGAGCCAAAGGACGTAAAGCCGCAATCAGGTCTGCCAATTCGAGAACAACATCGTATGCCTGACCATACAAATCACGGAACTGCTTTTCCTTGGCAAAATACACATCTTTATCTTTGCTTGTCAGCACGGACAATCCGTCTTTCGCCGTCAGTTTTCCATCTATACAGGCAAGCGCATTCACACACATCTTGCGAATGTTCTTCACAACAGTTTTCAGCCCAGTTCCGCCTTCCACATCCGGCACAAGAGTCACTTTCTTTCGGATACTTTCCACCTCAGGCAAACGACGCCAATCGATTGAGCGCTTGTATGCCGCAATCTTGGCCGGATCAAACTCCACCTTTCCGTCGGCAGCCATCTGCTGGGCCGACTCATCGAAAAGTTTCATAGCCATATTGATGATGTCCGTACGCACATCCCAACCTTTTTCCGCATCGATCCGCTCACCCACATATTCGGAGACAATACTGCTCACTTCCGGATTGATATCCGTAGTAAGAAGTTCATCCACGGCACGCGAAATAACGCCCTTTACGTTGAGCTCGGTAGTAAGACCCGAGCCCATGCCGAGCATCTGCGAAGCCCCGGTAAGAAGCGTCTGCAGAAACGAATCGATGGTGGAGATTCGCATATTATCATAATCCTCGAGCATACGCTTGAAGCACTCGGCCGCACGACCGCGCAACTGCTCATCGGTCAGCAACGTTGCATTCGGAAGGAGGAACGTACGGACTTTCGCGAGAAAACCGGAATCTGCCGTTCCGCAGGCAATGGCATTGAGCTGGGAAAGAATGCGTTCCTTCATCTCGGCAGTCGCCTTGTTGGTAAACGTCACAGCGAGGATATTGCCGTAATGCACCCCGCTCATCAGGAGTCCGATGTAATAGGCAGCCAAGGTGAACGTTTTGCCCGTACCGGCAGATGCTTTACACACATTCAGCGGGCGTTCAAGATCGATTTCGTATTTCATTTCTTTATTCATAATCAGTCGGAAAAATACTGCAAAAAAAGTAGAAATAATTTTGCATGCAAAATTAACTGTTTTTTTTCACATATGCAAGAAAACGAGCACAAAAGCTGCACTTTTTCGTAAAAAAGAGGGGATAAAACTTCTTTTCGGCGGACTTTCGAACCATTTCCATTGCAATTATAGCTATTTTTCTCGAAAAAGAAAAACGACTGCATCATTTTTCTCAAAAAAAGCGGACCGCCTTGAAGCGATCCGCTGAATCTACGGTAAAAAATGTCCGTATTTTTATTTCTCAAGTCCCTTACCGGACATCAGAATATCTACGAGTCCGCGGTCTTTGTAATCATCGGCAGCCTGATCCCAGAAGCCGAAATCCGCATCATAGCACCAGGTTGTCCAGGCAATATCGAACTCATCGAAAACGGACAGCATATCGCGAGTCCAAGCATAAGCCAAATCGCGGTCAACCGGCTCATACACACCCCATTCGCCGCAGAAAAGCTGCAGACCGTATTTCTCGGCAACCGCAATCGCATCTGCCATCTGCTCATGAATCTTCTCGCGATTCCAAAGCACACCTCTGTACTCCTCGAGCATAGCTCGTACCTCGCCTTCGGTAGCATCGATTGCCTCGTCTGAAACCATCACCCCCGGATACGTAATCTGTCCGTCGTAATGGCCGGCAGGTGTCCACCACGCGCCATAATGAGTAAGGAGCTGCGGATTGTAATAATGGAACGAAAGAATGATATTTTTATCACCTTCCGGCACACGCAGATATTTCATCGTCCAATGCCCCTGCCACATATTGCTGCCGATTACAAGCACTCGATTCGGTTCTCTCTCACGAAGTGCCTTGTGCACTTTTGCCACCAGTTCGTTCCACATTTCATGCTCGGGTGCAACCGGCTCATTCATAAACTCGTAGGCCACCCAATCCGTACTTCTATCTTTCAGAAAATCAGACAGTTGATACCACATATCAATCAGTCCCTGTTGCGACTCTTCGTTGGTAAACAAGTCGTTCGAAGCGCCTTCGTTTACGGCATTAAAATAATGCGCGCGGATAATATGCAGATCCACAATCGCACGGAGTTCATACTTGCGGGCATAATCGAGCGCCATATCCAGCAGCTCCCATGCTTCCGGAAGTTTGTTGCCTTCCTCATCCCAGAACTGCACCTCGTCGATAGGAATACGCACATGATCAAAACCAAGCTCGGCAAGACGGGCAAAATCGTCTTCCTGAATGTGCTGGCGACGGGCTTCGCCACGCTCGTCCGATTGCGATAGCCAATGACTCAGATTCGTTCCGCGTTTCAAAACAAAACCTTCGGTTGTTTCGTTTTTTGCCCCACAGGAAGTGAGCACAACTGCTGCAGAAACCAACGCTGCAACAAGAGAAAAAAGTCTTTTCATACGATGGATTTATTGTGTTTTTCTTTATATTTTTCCTGCCATTTGATTTTTAGCGCCACAAAGATACGAAAAAAAGACGAAATCCGCAAGAATCCGCACAAAAAATTCTGCAAGACTGCAAGACTGCAATATTTCGGCACAAAAATTGCAGAGAAAAACATGTTTTTCTTGTATAACTGAAAAAAAATTACTAAATTTGCAGTCGAAATAGTTATTTTGCATGAATATGGACTCAAACAAACATACCGAAAAACGTTCTTTCAAAGAACGCCTGAGCGCAAGCGGCAAAAAAGGCTTCATCAAAGCCGGTGTTTGGTGCACGCTCTATATCCTTTTTGTCGTATGGGTTAGCTGGAATCATTGGCAAAGTCTCGCATGGCTGCTGCTTTTGCCTGTTATTGCCGATATTTTCACTACGAAATATATCCCCTGGACCTGGTGGAAACAGATCAAAAATCCAGTGCTCTACACCATCATGAGCTGGGTAGACGCCATCCTCTTTGCGCTGGTGGCCGTCTATTTCATCAACCTCTACATCTTCCAGAACTACCAGATTCCTTCCAGCAGCCTCGAGAAAAGCCTCCGTGTAGGCGATTTCCTTTACGTCAGTAAAGCCGGCTACGGACCTCGCATTCCAAACACTCCTCTCTCTTTCCCGCTCGTACAGCACACCTTCCCCGCTTGGTTGGGCGGCGGCAAGAGCTACATCGAGAAGCCGCAATGGGAATACCGTCGTCTTCCGGGCTACGATCATCCCGAGAAGGGCGACATCGTCGTTTTCAATTTCCCGGCCGGTGACACCGTCTGCACACTCATGCAGAATCCCGATTACTACACCCTCCGCTACTATTACGGAGAAGAACTGATCAAATCGCGCAAAGACGCCTTTGGCGAAATCGTTGTCCGTCCGGTCGACCGTCGCGAGAACTATGTCAAGCGTTGTGTAGGCACTCCGGGCGACACGCTCCAGATCATTGATAATCAGGTATATGTCAACGGCCAACCGCTTGCCGATCACGAAGGTGTTCAGTACTGCTATTACGTACAGACCAACGGCGCCCCCCTCACCAAGGACTACGCCCAGAAGCTCGGCATTTCCAAAGCCGACTATGCCCTCATCAATCCGCAGACAGCCACCGGCCTTGAGCAAATCGAGCAGGTCGGTCTTGATGCATCCCGCCCCGTCTATCATTTCCCGCTTACTCGCGAGATGAAGGCGCAACTCGAGAAAAATCCGAACGTTGACACTATCGTCATTGAGCCCGCGATGCCCGAAGAAATCGTCTACCCCATTGACCGCGCTTTCCATGCACGCAACTCCTGGACTCGCGACAATTACGGTCCCATCTACCTGCCTCGCAAAGGCGAAACCATCCGCCTCACTGAAGACAACTTCGCCATCTACAGCCGTTGCATCTTCGCTTACGAACACGAATCGGCTAAAATTGGCGACGACTACACCTTCAAGATGGACTACTACTGGATGATGGGTGACAACCGCCACATGTCTGCCGACAGCCGCTACTGGGGTTTCGTACCGGAAGATCATATCGTCGGACAGCCGCGATTCATCTGGCTCAGCATCGAGAAAGACAGAAGTTGGGGCGACGGACACATCCGTTGGAACCGCCTCGGCCGAGGAGCGAACAAATAAGACAATGCTGATCCTACCCACTACATATCTGGGACCGGAAAACTGGTACAGAGCATTGCTCCATGCCGATGAGACCAGGGTTGAGGTAATGGAGAGTTTCCTCAAGCAAACCTACCGCAACCGCTGCACCATCCTCACGCCAGACGGGCCGCTCACGCTCAGCGTACCTTTAAAAAAGGTAGAGCGCAAGCAGTTCACCCGCGACATCGAAATAAGCTACCAGGCCAAATGGCAGCACCAGCATTGGATGGCTATCCTCAGCGCCTATAAGCACACACCCTATTTCGACTACTATCAGGACTTCTTCAAGCCCTTTTACGAGCAAGAAACGAAATACCTCATCGACTTCAACGACGGCCTTCACGAAGTCATCATGAGCCTTCTTTCCAACGAGGCCCCGCAATCCGGAGGAACAAAGTTCCTGATTCCAAAAACGGCCGATTGGATGGGGCTCAACCTCGAAGACCGATGGGGCGACGGCATCAGCATTCTCGACAAGCTCTTCAGATTCGGACCGGAAGCCAAACCCATGCTCTGACGCAAAACATGGATTTTTCTCGGCTAAAAACACCCCCGAACGTAGTGTGGACGTGGTGTGGACTTAGAGTGGACTTCCATGCGACTTTCAAGCCACTCCCGACCGGTCAAAAACATAGACAAAATTATTAAAAACAAAATAGTATGTTCGACAATCAACCCAAGGGCCTTTACGCCCTCGCGCTCGCGAACACCGGCGAGCGTTTCGGCTACTACACCATGTTAGCCGTGTTTGCGCTTTTCTTGCGCGCCAACTTCGGTCTTGATGCTTCGGCAGCCGGCAACTTGTACGCAGGTTTTCTTGCGCTCGTCTATTTCCTCCCGCTCGTAGGCGGTATCATTGCCGACAAAATCGGTTACGGTAAGTGCGTTACCATCGGTATCGCCATCATGTTCCTCGGCTATGTCCTCCTCGCTATTCCTCTGGGTGGCAACGGTATGGCTATGGCTACCATGATCGCAGCCCTCGTCCTCA
>JAGHUE010000119.1 GCA_018064985.1 Candidatus Colicola faecequi
CCTCGCTTACTAAGGAGTCGCTCAACGAATCGTGTATGGACCTCAAGGCTATTGTTCGTGCTAAGAACATGTTTGCCCTCGGTATCGTTTGCTGGCTCTTCGCTCGCCCGATGGCGCACGCAATCTCTTTCCTTGAAGATAAGTTCAAGAAAAAACCGGCCCTTATCGCTCCGAATGCAAAGGTGCTGACCGATGGCTACAACTACGGCCAGAACCTCGCGCTTTCTGTCAATCAGATTCGCGTGGAAGCTGCTGCTCCCGCTCCCAAGACGGGTGCTCGTCACACCTCCATCGCCGGCAACAAGGCAACCGCTTGGGGCCTTCTCGCTGCCGCAGAGCGTGCTGGCAAACGCCTCTTCCTCGGCTCTTATCCTATCACTCCGGCTACCGATATCCTTCACGAACTCTCTCAGCGCAAGGATTGCGGTGTGATGACCGTTCAGGCTGAAGATGAGATTGCAGGTGTATGCACCGCTATCGGTGCTGCTTTTGCAGGCGACCTCGCTTGTACTTCCACTTCCGGCCCCGGTCTCTCGCTCAAGGGCGAGGCGCTCGGTTTGGCTGTGATGGCGGAGCTTCCGCTTGTTGTCATCGACGTTCAGCGTGGCGGTCCGTCTACCGGTCTGCCTACCAAGACTGAGCAAACCGACCTTCTCCAGGCGCTCTACGGACGCAATGGCGAATGCCCCGCAGTAGTAATGGCTGCTTCTACGCCGGCCAACTGCTTCGACTTCGCTTTCATGGCTGCCAAGATCGCTCTCGAGAACATGACCCCGGTCATCCTTCTTACCGATACCTATCTTGCTAACGGCACCTCTATCTGGGAGATTCCTTCTATCAACGGTCTTCCGGAAATCCATCCGCATGTTGCTCCCGCTGAGCTTGCAGGCAAGTACAATCCGGCTCTCCGCGACGAGGATGCTGTCCGCTATTGGGCTTATCCCGGTATGGAAGGCTTCAACCACCGCAACATCGGTCTGGAGCGTGATTCCGAGAAGGGCACTATCTCTACCGATCCGAAGAACCACGAGAAGATGCAGGCACTCCGTGCGCAGAAGGTAAAGCAGATCGAGAACAAGATCCCGTATCTCAACGTTTGGCAGCCTGAAACCGTTACCGATAAGGAGACGCTGCTCGTTGGTTGGGGCTCTACCGAAGGCCACCTTCGCGCTGCCGCTACCGAACTCGGTTGCTCCCTCGCTCACTTCAATTTCATCAACCCGCTTCCGCGCAACACCCGCAGCGTGCTTGCTCGCTACAAGAAGATTGTCGTTTGCGAGATCAACAGCGGCCAGTTTGCTACTTATCTGCGTTCGCAGTTCCCCGACATCCCGGTTATGCAGTGCAACGCACAGCAGGGTCAACCGTTCCAAGTATCCGATATTGTTGAATTCGTAAAAAATAATTAATCATGGAAGCTGCTGAATTTAAATCTGATCAATACGTTCGTTTTTGCCCGGGTTGCGGCGACCATGCCATCGCAGCCGCTCTTCAGAAGGCTATGGCCGAGATCGGCGTTCCGCCTCATCAGGTAGCCGTTATTTCCGGTATCGGTTGCTCCAGCCGTATGCCTCACTATCTGGCTCCTTACGGATTCAATACCATCCACGGCCGTGGTGCTGCTATCGCTACCGGTGTGAAGACTTCTCACCCCGAGATTACCGTTTGGCAAATGACCGGTGATGGCGACTGCCTCGCTATCGGTGGCAACCACTTCATCCACTCGCTCCGTCGTAATGTCGACCTTAATATCTGCCTTTTCAACAACCGTATCTACGGCTTGACCAAAGGTCAGTATTCTCCTACTTCTCCGAAGGGCTTCGTTTCGAAGTCATCTCCGTTCGGTACGGTAGAGCGTCCGTTCATCCCGGCAGAACTTTGCTTCGGTGCTCGTGGCACTTTCTTTGCCCGTACGCTCGACGTGGATATGCCTACTACGGTTCGCTGCATGGTGGAAGCCAATAAGCACAAGGGAGCTTCGCTTATAGAGTGCCTTGTCAACTGCGTTATTTTCAACAACGGCACCCACAACTACATTGCTGACCGTGCCGAGCGTGCTGCCCGCACTATCGTGCTCAAGCATGGCGAGAAAATGATCTTCGGCAAGGACAACGAAAAAGGTCTCGCGCTTGATTATTCGACCGTTATCCCGCACCTTATTGTAGTGCCTGCAGACGACGAGCGCGTACTCGTACACGACGCTACCACTCAGGATCCTACTCTCCACCGCATGCTCGCTCTCATGGGCCAGCCGGATACCGTGGAGGCGAAGGCTGATATGGAAGCTAACGGTTCCGAACTCCCGATCGCTCTCGGCGTGATCCGCAACGTGGAGGCTGAAACCTACGATGAAGCTGTCAATCGCCAGATTGCCGACATCCAGGCAACCGCTAAGGTGCATGGATTCGACGATCTCACCAAGACCCTCGAAACCTGGTAATAAGCATGTTATAACGCTCTGTTTTTCAATTTTCCATCCTAAAATTTCAATTTTCCTTGAAATAATTTGGTCAATTGAAAAAAAAGTAGTACTTTTGCAGCCGCTTTCCACGTGAAGGCGGCTGTAATATTGTTCTTTTGAGCACAAAAATGCAGCGAATGAGAGCGCATCGCGCTTTCGCCCTGATGGCGGAATCGGTAGACGCGCTGGTCTCAAACACCAGTGGAGCAATCCGTGCCGGTTCGACCCCGGCTCAGGGTACAAAGTCAAACGTAAAGTCAAGCTCAAGACCTAAAAATGAGCTATCGTCCAAATCCGTAAATCGGATGTGAGACAACGAAGAAGGAGGTGTAAACGCATGATTATCGTACAAGTAAAGGAAGGCGAAAATATCGAACGCGCGTTGAAGAAATTCAAGCGTAAATTCGAGAAGACCGGTGTGACCAAGGAGCTCCGTCGTCGTCAGCAATTCCAGGCTCCGAGCGAAAAGAAGCGCTTGAAGATGGAGCACGCTATCTATGTGCAGGCTCTCCACGCTAAGGAAGACATGTAATTCGTCAGTCCTCAAGGCAAAAGGCTACTCCGAAAGGGTAGCCTTTTTAATTTCAATCTCAGTCTCTTTACAGAATGAATACTATCCAGTTTGAGCTTCGCGGAGGCGAAGACGATTTTATCCAACTCATCCAGCTGCTCAAGGCTACCAATTGCGTTTACACCGGTTCGGAGGCGCAGGAGGTAGTCAGTGCGGGGATGGTGCTCCGCAATGGGGTGATTGAAACCCGCAAGCGTGCAAAAATCGTACGTGGCGACATTATCGAGTTCGACGGCAACCGTATAGAGGTGCTCTGAAAACTTCTGTCCGGCATGCGGATGGCTTCGGCTGTCCGCTTTTTTTTGTGTCTTAGGCACTTTATGTTTGCATATATGCAAAAAATTTACTAACTTTGCATCGCATAATATCTTTTCGTATGAAAATCGATCTCACTTATTCGCGCCGCCACACGTCCACCACGCATGTGGGCGGTCTCACTATCGGTTCTGAAGCGCCAATCCGTATTCAGACCATGGCCAATAC
>JAGHUE010000135.1 GCA_018064985.1 Candidatus Colicola faecequi
TAAGGAGACTGCAAAAATAAAGAAAATTTACGATATAACAAAATTTCTTTTGCGATTTTGTATATTTTTTTTCATTTTTTTACAATTTCAGCACAAAAAAAGCCGCTCCATGGCGGCAGAATCGCGTGTGAAAGGGGAGTGAAGTGCGAACGAGCACTCAGACAAGTGTCATGAAAGTCGCATGAAAGTCGCTTGTAGTACCAATGTAGTACCAATGAAGTACCAATGGGAGTCCACTCTACGTCCACAAAAAGCCTACTGAAGGGCTACTATAAGTTTACTGAAGGTATGCGGGCTGAAAGATGACGAGACGATTGGAGGAAAGCGGCAGACGGACAATTCTCTATGGAATATGGGAGGTGAGTCTACAATGATTCTACAAGGTTTATAAAACAAAAAAGACTGCCGAAGCAGTCTTTGTAGCGGGACCCAGGATTGAACTGGGGACCTCATGATTATGAATCATGCGCTCTAACCAGCTGAGCTATCCCGCCATTGCTTTCTTTCGGAAAGCGGGTGCAAAGGTACTGCTTTTTTTTGAACTGGCAAAATTTTTCCGCAAAAAAGTGCATTTTTTTGCTCTTTTTCAAGAAAAAGACGATGATATAGTAATAAGAGCGGGGCGGAAATGCGGAAAAACAAGCGTCGTTTTCACCCAAAACAGGCGAAAACGACGCTAATTTTATGCGGACAGAAAAACGGATCAGCCTACCTGCGAGCCGTTCTTAACCGGAGCCGTGAGGGAAGTGACCACGAGTTTGCCATCGGCATCCACAGCCGAGAGGACCATACCCTGGCTCTCGATTCCCATCATCTTGCGGGGCGGGAAATTGGCAATGAAAAGAATTTGCTTGCCAACGAGTACTTCCGGATCGGGATAAGAGAGGGCAATGCCGGAAAGGATGGTGCGATATTTCTCACCATTCGGACGATTTTCGCCCATTCCATCGTCAATTGTGAGCTGCAGAAGCTTCTCGGATTTCTTGACTTTCTGGCAGGCAATGACGGTGCCAACGCGAATGTCGGTCTTGTCGAATGCCTCGATGTTGGTATCTTCCTTGAGGGGTGCAGGACGCCAATTCTTGAGAAGTTCTTCCTGTGCCTTGGCCTCATTTTCCTTCTTGATGCGCTCCAGACGGTCGATCTGCGGCTGGATGGCCTCGTCTTCAATCTTCTCAAAGAGAAGAACGGACTCGCCGAGCTGATGGCCAGCGGGGAGGAGGTCGGTTGCGCCAAGCTGATCCCATTCGAAAGTACTCATATTGAGCATCTTACGGAGCTTCTCAGCAGAGAAAGGAAGGAACGGCTCGAATGCAATGGCGAGGTTGGCGCTGATCTGAAGAGAGAGATTGAGGATGGTGCCAACACGCTCCATATCAGTCTTGGCGAGTTTCCAAGGTTCGGTTTCAGCGAGGTACTTATTGCCGATGCGGGCAAGTTCCATAGCCTCTTTCTGTGCATCACGAATCTTAAACTCTTCGAGGAGCGACTCTACGCGCGTTTTAACATCGCAGAAATCAGCGAGGGTCTGACGGTCGTAGTCGGTGAGTTCGGCAGCCACTGGTACACGTCCTTCAAAGTACTTTTCGGTGAGCTTGAGGGCACGGTTGACAAAGTTGCCGAAGATAGCGACGAGCTCGTTGTTGTTGCGCGCCTGATAATCTTTCCAGGTGAAGTCGTTGTCTTTGGTCTCAGGTGCATTAGCGGTAAGGACATAGCGGAGAACGTCCTGCTTGCCAGGCATGTCTTCGAGATATTCATTGAGCCAAACCGCCCAGTTGCGGCTGGTTGAAATCTTGTCACCTTCAAGGTTGAGGAACTCATTGGAAGGCACATTGTCGGGAAGAATGTAGCCGCCGTGTGCCTTGAGCATAGCGGGGAAAACGATGCAGTGGAAGACGATGTTGTCCTTGCCGATGAAATGGATGAGACGAGTAGTATCGTCTTTCCACCAAGTCTCCCAAGAACCGAGTTCGGGGTGCTTGTCGCAGAGTTCCTTGGTATTGGATATATAGCCAATCGGGGCATCAAACCATACATAGAGCACTTTACCTTCCGCACCTTCTACGGGGACAGGGATGCCCCAGTCGAGGTCGCGGGTAACGGCACGCGGACGGAGGCCGCCATCGATCCACGACTTGCATTGGCCATAGACGTTGGTACGCCATTCCTTGTGCTGTTCGAGGATCCACTCACGGAGCCAGGGCTCATCCTGATCGAGCGGGAGATACCAATGCTTGGTTGCCTTCTTTACAAGGGGATTGCCGGTTTCAGCATTGTAGGGGTTGATAAGTTCCTCGGGAGAGAGAGTGCTGCCACATTTTTCACACTGGTCGCCATAAGCGCCAAGCGAGTGGCAATGCGGGCATTCGCCACGGATATTGCGATCGGTAAGGAAGTGACCTGTCTGCTCATCGTAGAACTGCTCGGACACCTGCTCAACGAACTTGCCGTTTTCATAAAGGTGCTTGAAATAATCAGAAGCGAACTGATGATGAATGTCGGAAGTGGTGCGGCTGTAAACGTCGAAAGAAATACCGAAATCTTCGAACGACTTCTTTATGAGATTGTGGTAACGATCGACAACCTCCTGCACAGTAATCCCCTCTTTACGGGCACGGATGGTAACCGGCACACCATGTTCGTCGGAACCGCCCACGAAGAGCACGGGGCGATGCTTAAGGCGCAGATAGCGCACATAGATATCAGCAGGCACATAAACGCCGGCAAGGTGTCCGATGTGGACAGGGCCGTTGGCATAAGGGAGCGCTGCCGTAACAAGTGTTCTTTTGAATGTCATATTGCGTAATAATTATTTATTTTTTGGTAAGGAAATCGGTAATGATACCGGTAAGGCCCTGAGCGCCCACCTCGCGGATAGTGGCGTCCTGAGCAACGGATATGCGGCCCGTCTCTTCAGAGACGATGATACAGAGGGCATCGGTTTTTTCCGCCAAGCCGAGGGCCGCGCGATGGCGCAGACCATAGTGCTGGGGAATAGTAGCGTCTTTCGACACTGGGAGGATGCAACCAGCAGCCTGCAAACGGCCTTTGGAGAGAATGAGCGCACCATCGTGGAGCGGGGTGTTCTTGAAAAAAATGTTCTCAATGAGTCGAGCACTCACCTGCGCGTCGAGAGGTTCGCCCGTATCAGCATATTCGCGGAGCTGAACCTCTCCCTCAAGCACGATAAGCGCACCTGTGCTGGTTTTGGCCATGTTGTTGCAAGCGATGGTAATCTGGCCCACATATCGCTCCGCCTGTTTTTCTTCTCTTTGGACAAACCGGCGACGAAGATCCGTCACGTTCATCTTGGAGCCAATACGGTAGATGAAGCCACGGAGCTCCTCCTGGAAGATGACAATAAGGCCCAAAATTCCGGCCGAGAAGACGCTGTTGAGGAGTGCACCCGTCATTTCCAGGTGGAAAATTCCGCCCACTACAAAGCCGGCCACCGCCAGAACGAGGATGCCCCAGAAGAGGTTGGCCGCACCAGTGTGGCGAAGCAAGCTGAAAAATCCATACATGATGGAAGCCACCAGCAGGATGTCAATAATGTCGCTAATTCCTATACTTGGCATAGTTTGAAGAGTTCGATTGTCTGTTTTGCCTCCTTCACTTCGTGGACGCGCAGGATGGATGCACCGCCCATAAGGGCCACCATATGAAGCGCTGTAGTGCCGTTGACAGTATCTTGCGGAGCAATGTTGAGCGGTTTGTAAATCATCGACTTATGAGAGATGCCGGCCAGGATCGGGTAATCGAGGCAGAGCAACTCGCGCTGGCGCCGAAGCACCTCGTAGTTCTGCTCAAGCGACTTGCCGAAACCATAGCCCGGATCGAGGATAATATCCTCCACCCCATAACGACGAAGTTCGTCAATGCGAGTACGGAAAAACATCATCATATCCGTGATCAGATCGTCGGACGAAGTGACCTGCGCAGCCGGACGTCCCTCGAAGAAATCCGCAGAAGCAGGAATTTGTCCTTCAAGATAAGGCGAGGCCGCCTCGTCGGATATACGCGTATGCGTAAGAATATAAGGTGTTTTCAGTCGAGCAACAGTAGCGAACATCTCAGGGTCGGACAGGCCACCGGTAACATCGTTCACGATATCCGCACCGCACTCACTGACAGCCACTTCCGCCACATGTGCACGGAAAGTGTCCACGGAGATAATCGCATCCGGGAAAGCCGTACGGACAGCCGTCACGCCAAGCCTTACCCTACGCAGTTCTTCCTCCTCGGAAGGAGGATTGCTTTTGGGGCGAGTAGAGCATCCTCCAATATCAATAATATCCGCCCCTTGCTGCAGCGCCCTGGCAGCAGCAACCGTAACGGAATTCACATCCATCAAATGTTCCCTGTCAGAGAAGCTGTCAGGGGTGACATTGAGGATAGCCATCACGAGCGGCGAGTCCAAACGGAGCTCCCGACCATGCATATTTATGCAGTCTTTCACTTTGTGAGATTTGTTTTCCGACTGCAAAGGTACAAAAAATAACGGGAAAACATCCTAATTCTATCAAAAAATGAGAAAAAAAAGTATTTTTTTTAGCGAAAACACATTTTTTTTGTTTTTTTTCTTCCATTTGTTAGAATTTTTACAAAAAATTGTGTAACTTTGCAAGCTGAAACTGCAAAATATGCATAATTTTATAAATATGAAACAAGTAGGAAAAATCGTATTAGTTGCTCTCGCAGTACTTTTGGCGGCATGTTCGACTCGCGAATTGAACACCAAAACCTCCAACACTACGGGCTGGAACTATTTTGATGAGAAGACCACCAACTTCGAAGCTCTGAACGACGTAGGCAACGTAAATCCAGTCGGCATGGTAGCTATCCAGGGCGGTACTTTCACGATGGGCGAAAACGATGAGTTCGTTACTGCACCTCGCAACAACAGCCGTCGCTCCCTGACCGTAAGTTCGTTCTACATGGACAAGTACGAAGTTAGCAACCTTAACTGGCGTGAATACATTCATTGGATGGAAGTTGTATTCGGTCCCGTAGCTCCGGAGCTCGTAGCCAAGGCAATGCCCGATACGACCGTATGGCGCGAAGAGATGGCATACAACGAGCCGTATGAGTTGTATTACTTCCGTCACCCCGCCTTCAGTTTCTACCCGGTAGTAGGTATCAGCTGGGAGCAGGCTATGGATTACTGCGCATGGCGTACGGACCGCGTAAACGAGTTGGCCCTCATCAAGAGCGGTAATATTCAATATCCTCCGTTTGCTGAACTTCAGCCGACTTACGAGGACGAGATTCGCAACGAGTGGGAAGAAGCTCACCCGGGCTACTACATGGACGACAAGGAAGTGACCAATCCGGAGGATCCGACCACTACCACCACCATGTACACCGTACCGTTCGACTACATTCGCGACCAGTTCATCTTCAATACCGAGAAGTATCTCTACTCTACGGACTACAACCCCGAATTCGGCAAGAAGCCGAAGACCGACCTCTACGGCAACGACCGCAAGGTTAACCGCGCTGACGGTCTGCTCGTAGTAGGCTACCGTCTGCCGACCGAGGCAGAATGGGAGTTTGCAGCATTTGCACCTATCGCAACTGAAGACGGCTTGACCATCGAGGGTAAGGTTTATCCTTGGCAGGGCTATCACCCGCGCAGACTCGAAAAGGATCATCGCGGTCAGTTCCAGGCCAACTTCGTAAGAGGTCGTGGTGATATGATGGGTACCAGTGGTGCTTTGAATGACCACTATGTAACGACTGCTCCGGTAGACGAATACGAGCCGAACGATTTCGGTTTGTACAACATGGCCGGCAACGTAAACGAATGGGTACTCGACGTATATCGCGAGACTACCAGCCAAGTTACCTCCGAATACAACAGCTTCCGTGGTAACATCTGCAAGAAGCCGGTAAATATAACGATGGAAGGTGGCCGCGAGGTTTACGCAATCGACTCTCTCGGTCGCGTAAAGACCGAATGGGCTAGCGAGGATGATAAGCGTGACTGGAAGGATGGCGACTTTGCTTCTCTCATTGATACCGACTTCCCGCTTGACACCGTAGCAGCTCTCAACCTGCTCGGCGAAAGCGAAGGCAGCATCAAGAAGGATCCGACCGATATCCTTGCTCCGCGCATCACCAAGAACACCCGCGTTTACAAAGGCGGTTCATGGAAAGACCGTGTATACTGGCTCAACCCGACCACCCGTCGCTTCCTTGAGCAGGATCAGGCATCGAGCACTATCGGTTTCCGTTGCGCTATGTCTACCGTAGGCAACCAGATTGAGAACGGCAGCACCACGCTGAAGAAATAAGAAGAAAACATTAACGCCTGTTGCAGACGCTAACCCGTCAGGCAACAGGCGTTAATTGCCTTTTGACTTCCCCGGAAGAAGAAGTCTCTTTCACACAGGGCACATCTGCAGCCCAGCTCCAATGCAGATACACCACACAAGCAATATCCTTAAAAACACATCTAAATACCAGAACATTATGAATTTTCCATCCAACCTTAAGTACACAGAGGAGCATGAGTGGATTCGCGTAGAAGGCGAGGAAGCTTATGTAGGTATTACCGATTACGCTCAGTCTGAACTCGGCGAAATCGTATTTGTAGACGTCAACACCATCGGCGAAACCGTTGGCCAGGGCGAAGTATTCGGCAGCGTAGAAGCCGTAAAAACCGTATCTGATTTGAATATGCCGGCAACGGGTGAAGTACTCGAATTCAACGAAGTACTGAATGACCAGCCGGAGCTCGTAAACAATGATCCTTACGGCGAAGGCTGGATGATCAAGGTAAAGGTTGCAGACCTTGCAGAGCTCGACAAGCTTATGGATGCAGCTGCTTACGAAGCATTCATCGGCTAAGAAAAGCGGTTACAATAGTTACAATTACAGAAACAAAAATCCCGCACGGCATTTGCTGTGCGGGATTCTTTTTATCATGCAGATGCAGCCACGTACTGCAACCGGCTTGAATGGCTTGAAGCAGAAGGACGCGAATCAGAAACCGGAATATACAACCTCAAGAGAGAGCGGTTTCTTAGGATCGACAGCACTACGGATGATGGTTGCAGAAACGATCTGCTCCTGCTTTACACCCGTGATAGCAGCGGAAGACGAGGAGTAGCCGTAGTAATAACTTGAACCGGAAGAAGACTCCGTGCGGCTGACACTAACCGGAACGAGCAGCATGTCGAGCGTTTCTTCCACTTCTGCCGTATCTGCCTCAATCTTGCGGATAACGTCCGTAAGCATCTGAGATAGGTCGTAGGTGTAGAAATAGCCGACGCTGTCGTTGGTGATATTGGTTTTGGTGATGGAGCTGAGGATAGCGCAAGTATCGGACGGGAGCTCGTTCTTCATAAAGAAGCGTCTGAGAGACGATTCCTTAATGAGGAGCATGTTATTGGCGGGAGCAGCCCAATCTTCGCGATTGCGGTCTTTAGAGGGCGTCTCTACGTAGTTGAGCACCTCAAGGGAGATGGCCGCTTTGGAAATATACGGGCGACGTACGAGCGTATCCACGCCCGCGGGCGTAACGTGCGGGTAGCGCATGTTATTAAGGATAGTATTGGCCATATCGCGAATCGGCAGACTGACACGTGCGTAGAGGTTGGCCGGAGCTACGATGAAATTTCGGGTAGAATCGGCAAGCATCGCCTGACGATTGTGAAGTTCGTCTTCCGTATCTGTGTCAGTAAAATACTGATAGCGATTTACCTGACGTACTTCCGAGTTGGCATAGAAGCTCTTGAGATCGTTGACAGTGGTGTCGCGACCGGCTTTCTGATAGGTGTAGTGATAATAAACCGAGAGATTGATATCCGTCACGTGCAGAAGGGTGGAACCGCCGAAATTGCTTTTGATATAAAGTCCCTTGAAAGCTTCGTTGAAAGCCTGCTGCGAAGAGAAATCGCGGTTGAGGAAGAAGTCCTTTGCAAAGTCATCAGTAAGGCGGCAACGCACGTAGGGCACGTAGGTGCGCGTAGACGAATTATAAACGGAGTCGGTCGGTTCCTGCGCAATAAGAATACGCTGACGCTTGAGAACAGAGGATGCAGACGGGTCGACAAACTCATCGATATCCAGGTTGTGCGAATAGGGCTCCGTGTACTGAAGAACTGTCTTAAGGGGATAGATATCAATACTCATCGGAGAGTGGCCATCACCATACCAGGAGGTATAGTTGAAGAAGAGGCAGACAGAGTCGACCTCAGCACCAGCGGGATACCGGAAACCTTCGGGACAAGCGAACTGCGCAAGAATCTCCGCGCGGACAGTGCCGAAGCGACCGTCACACTCGCCGAGGAGGAAGGAGTCGGGGGTAGTATAAATCGGGAAGGAATCAGGCGTAAGGGTAACGTCGAGCGTACCGGAGAACGTGGAGAAGGTATCCACACCAACGACAATACGATCCTGATCTTCGAGGAGCGATTCGCCGCTGGAATTAGAGTTGCCGGAGCAAGCGCTCACGAGCGCAAGCAGGCAAGATATTGCAAGATATATAAATTTCTTTTTCATTGTCAAAATTATAGAGATAGGCTTGCCGGGAATGTCCGGTAACTTTTTCACCTTCAGTGTTTTACAGATTGACCGGCAAGCAGCATTGCGGGCTTATTCAGCCGGCTGTTCCGCCATCAGTTGCTTGAAGAAATCCACATGTTCGGCCGTGTTCTCAGGAGCATACTGGAGCACAGGAATACCCTTCTGACTGACATAGTCGAGCAACTCGGGGCAGACGTTGTCGGATTGGATAGAAACCGCGTCGGCATAATCAATAGCGAGTTTCATGAGATCGACATAGGTAACCTCCTTGCCTTCGAGGTGGGAGACGCAAGAAGCGTCCACTCCGCGGATGCGTAATTTGTGCGCAAAATCCGTGCCGAAAGGCGTCCGGAATCCGTCGCCGTCGAGCGCAACCACGATTTTAGAGTCGGCAAAGAACGGGGTATCGGAGAATGCCTTGCGAAGATAGAGCGGAGTAAGGGCAGACATCCACCCGGAAACGTGCACAACGTTGGGCGTCCAACGGAGTTTCTGCACGGTTTCGAGCGATCCACGAGCGAAGAAAATGGTGCGCTCGTCGTTGTCTTCATACTCTTTTCCTGCCTCGTCAGCCAGGCCTCTGCGGCGGTGGAAGAAATCATCGTTGTCGATGAAATAAATCTGAATTCTGGCCGATTGAATGGAAGCCACTTTGAGAAGGAGCGGGTGGTCTGTCTCATTGATAACCAGATTGTTACCAGACAATCGGATTACTTCGTGAAGCTGATTACGGCGCTCATTGATTTCCCCGAATTTCGGCATGAAAGTGCGGGTTTCAATGCCATTTTCCTGGCAGGCCTGTGGGAGCTTTCTGTTCAGTAATCGGATGGGTGTTTCTTCTTCGAGATAGGGAAAAATCTCTTGGGAGACGAACAATACTCGTTTGGGCTCTTTCATGGTGGTTTTCCTTTCAAAAAATGAGGGTTACACATGGAGAAAACGGCCTTCCGAGGGGAAGGCATATATTTTCCCGCTGCAAAGTTACTAAAAATTTCTGACATTTCTGTAAGAAAACAAAAAAAAATGCACTTTTTCAGCGTTTTTCTTGTATAATCGGTAAATTTGAGTTAATTTTGCACATTAAATTTATTTAATGACGCCGACAGATGGGCTGCCGACGCGGATTTTCGGGTCTTGCAAAAGTCTTACGGAAGTCTTACGAAAGTCTTACGAAAGTCTTACTCAGTTCCTACATGAGTCCTACTCAGGAAGTCCACTGCAAGTCCACACTACGTCCACAGAAAGTCTACTCTACTTCTACTCTGACTCTACTCAAAACGCATGCTTGTAATAGCCGATTCGCACATACCGTATCTGAAGGGTGTACTGGAGCCTCTGGCCGAAGTGCACTACCTGGAGCCGCAGGATATAACTGCGGAGAATGTGCGTAATGCGGAAGTGCTGTTTCTTCGTACGCGCACACGCTGCGACGCGCATTTGCTCGAGGGCTCGCAGGTGAAACTCATCCTGACAGCCACTATCGGTTTTGACCATATCGACACGGCTTATTGCGAAGAGAAGGGCATCGAATGGCACAACTGCCCGGGGTGCAACGCGCAAGGCGTATGCGACTACGTGGAGTCGGCCCTTCTGGAAACCGGGATGCTGAACGGAGGAAAGACCATCGGCATCGTGGGTGCGGGGCATGTGGGCAGCCTGGTGGAGAAAATGGCCATGCGGCACGGGATGGACGTGGTGCTCTGCGATCCGCTTCGTGCGGAACATGAGCATGAGTCGGCATTGGGCAACGTGTTCACCTCGATGGAGGCCGTTGCAGCCGTAGCCGACGTAATCACGTTTCACACCCCACTGACGGACGAGGGCAACTACCCCACCCGTCACCTCTGCGATGCTGCATTTCTGCAATCCTGCAAACCCGAGGCGCTGATTATCAACACGGCCCGCGGGGGTATCGTAGACGAAGAAGCGCTCTGCAGGACGGAACATCCGTTCGTGGTCGATTGCTGGGAAGACGAACCGCATATCCATCAGGAGACCCTCACGCGCGCCCGCCTAGCGAGCATGCACATCGCCGGGTACACGAGGCTCGGCAAATACCGGGCAACGGAAATGGCGGTAGACGCTTTCAACAGGTTCTTCCACACAGACGCGAAATTGCTGGAGCGTAACACATTCCCCGAGTCAAAACTCTTCAGCATTGAGGAAATATCCAAGAAACTGAAGGCAAAGCCGGAGCAGTTCGAGCAGTTGAGAGAAAGCTACAAGCTGAGATAAACAAGAAATCAAAATAACACAGAAAATATATGGCATATCAGAAACTTACCCCACGCAGCGAAAACTACTCGCAGTGGTACAACGAACTCGTAGTAAAGGCCGATTTGGCCGAGCAGTCGGCAGTACGCGGCTGCATGGTAATCAAACCTTATGGCTACGCCATCTGGGAGCGCATCCAGCAGGATCTGGACCGTCGCTTCAAGGAGCAGGGCGTACAGAACGCATACTTCCCGATGCTTATCCCGAAATCGTTCCTCAGCCGCGAAGCTGAGCACGTAGAGGGCTTTGCCAAGGAGTGCGCAGTAGTGACTCATCACCGTCTGATGAACGACCCGGCAGGCAAGGGCGTAGTGGTTGACCCGAACGCTCGCCTCGAAGAGGAGCTCATCATCCGTCCGACCTCGGAAACCATCATCTGGTCGACCTACAAGAACTGGATTTCTTCTTACCGCGACCTGCCTATCCTCTGCAACCAGTGGTGCAACGTGATGCGCTGGGAAATGCGTACGCGCCTCTTCCTCCGCACGGCCGAGTTCCTCTGGCAGGAAGGCCACACGGCTCACGCAACGAAAGAAGAAGCTGAGGATTACGCACGTCAGATGCTCGACGTTTATGCCGACTTCGCAGAGAACGTAATGGCCATCCCGGTACTGAAGGGCGTGAAGAGCCCGAACGAGCGTTTCGCAGGTGCCCTCAACACCTACTGCATCGAGGCAATGATGCAGGACGGCAAGGCGCTGCAGGCAGGTACGAGCCACTTCCTCGGCCAGAACTTCGCCAAGTCGTTTGACGTAACTTATCTGAACAAAGAGAACAAGCAGGAATACGTTTGGGCTACCTCGTGGGGCGTTTCCACCCGACTGATGGGCGC
>JAGHUE010000105.1 GCA_018064985.1 Candidatus Colicola faecequi
CTACTCAATAAATAGAAAATTTCTTCCATAGTATCAGTTTTTTATTATATACTAAATATAACAAAAAGTTTGTAAAAGTCAATAGATTTTGATGGCAGCAGATAATACGACCGATCAATGGCAATGGCAGGAGCCGGGACATGCGTGGCATGGAAGGGGCATCTACCACATGACGCTCACGCAGACCGACCGCTCCGAAGGGCGACTGGGGACACTCGTCGATTCAGACGACCCGGAGAGCGCACACGTGGCAGTCAGCCCATTGGGACGCATGGTCATAGAAGAGCTCCAAGCCTCTACAGTCCATCATCCCGAGATAGAGATATGGGCTTATCAAATCATGCCCGACCATCTGCACGCTATCATCCACGTGAGCCGCGAGATGCCATGTGGCATCATGACCGTAGTGCGCGGCTTCTGGCAGAGTACCAAGCGACGCTACCGTGAATGGCTATCGTCGATTATGCCGGATGACATCCGGCGAAACGAACAATACGAGCTTCCTGGCAACCTCTTCGGAGAGATGCCCTTCGTGAGGCCAATGTCGCGCAAAGGGCAGCTGAATAATATGATCCGCTATGTGCACGACAACCCCAGACGATTGGCTGTGAAGCGACTTCACCCCGGTTTCTTCCGCGTGATGCACGGCGTAGAAACAGGCGAAACAACTATGGATGCCGTGGGCAATATGCTGCTGCTCCAGCAGCTGAAGCGGCAGACCGTGCATGTCCGGAGGACAATGGTGGAAGAAGCAGAGCACGGCAACAATGCTCCGCTACGCGACTATATGAACGGATGCATCCTGGCAGCCCGACAGGGCACGCTGCTCATCTCACCGTTCATCTCTCCTCATGAACGCATGGTGCGCGAGCAGTTGCTCAGAGAGCAGTTGCCGTTTGTGCAACTGATGGACAACGGTTTTCCTCCTCTTTACAAACCCGACGGGGTGCTGATAACGGCAGTAGCTGAAGGGCGGGTGCTGCTGCTTGCCCCGCAGGAATACACGCCCGATAAGCGCACCATCTCCCGCGAGGAATGCCGGCAGCTCAATGCGCTGGCCGATCAGATAGCAGCAGAGTAGGAAGGACAAAATGAGCTAAGGGTGGGGCTATGCCTCGCCCTTTTTTGTGCCCGAAGGGAGGGGAGAAATTTTTTTGAAAAAATTTATCAGGTATATTGTCTATGTCAAAGAATTGTGCTACCTTTGCAGACGGTACAAAAATTAGCCCGAACCAGCATTTTTAAACCTAAATAAAATTTAAGTCTCAATGTTTGATTTTTCTAAATTGGAGATTCCCCCGACAGCTGAACAGATTAAGCTGGAGGAGAGTCGTGATGCAGCAAAGGAATCATTTGACGAAATCCGTCAGGAGATGGCTGACATGCGAACTTTGTTGACGCATCCGGAACTAGACCACGACGATGTTTGCAATCTGTCAAACATTTTGCCTCTGATCGGAGAAAATCTTTCCGCTGCTCGAGAAAGTTTCTTTGAGTTTTCTCGTTTGCGCAGGGAGACAATTTCCGCCGTCGGTCCGCATGACATCCATTTTATTAACCGGCCTCTACAGCAAGCTTTGCAAGACGCACAAGCTGTTATCGACCAGACACGCGTATTGCAGCGGAAAGAAGCATTCGCTGCCGATAATAAGATTTTGCGTATGCTTTACAAAATTGAGGTTGCAGTAGAGGAGCATCAGCGCCAATTCGGTGTAATAAAGAGGGAGTACGACAATCTTGATAATGCCATCAATAAGTGCAGCGAGCAAGAACATGGAAGGCGTATGATGTTTTCTATGGATAGTCTCCTAAAAGTTATCACCTCATCAATAGATGATACAAGAGAAAGCTACTTTTCTCATGTGTTGGGCTTTTCGCCACGCCCCAAAATTGAAATCTCATTCTCCAACCCAATCAGCAAGATAGTTGCCGGTTGCAATACGAAAGAGAACTGCATAGCTCGCCAGAAAGATATTTTGGAGCGAATGTCGGAGATTCTTCCTGATTTTGACGCGAACAAAGCCAGAGATTGGAATAGTTTTGCCTGTAGTATTCATAAGCACAAATTAGGTTTCCGTGCAGTCAATGAACTTTTTATCGGCTTGTCAGCATGGCAAATCTTGAACGAGTTGAAAGATACATCTCCCTCTCAAAGAAAGAAGGCCGGAAGAACGGCAGAGGAGTTTTTTGACTACATATCATTTGATGATTTTCGACGATCATTCGCGGAACGTGTTGCCGCTAAAAATAAGAAAATGAATATAGTACGATTTGCCGCTTGCTATTTGATTTCATTATTTGGAACCTCATACGCCGGCTTTATACCGTCGTATTTGCAGCGGTTGGCCGAATGTTTTAAAGAGTTTGCCTCCGTCAAATTGAGGACAATGCAGCGCCATGTAAGTAAGGTAGTTGAGTGGCTGTACAAATTCCAAGATAAGTGCTGCTGCAATTGCAGCACTAAAATAGAAAATCAGTTCCACATGGTAAAAGAAGCTATTGAAAATATCCGGAACTGCTTCAAAAAATACCAGATTGCATACGTAGGTGACATTTAATTGGTGTATTAAATTAAGTGTCAATCTAGTTTTTATCAAATACATCCTTTTTTATACTTTTGCAACCGCATTCGTGAAGATCCGGATCGGTTGACAATAAAACCGTTCTTCTTCTCGGAGGACGGTTTTCTTTTTGCAACGCTAGCAATTCTGCATGGAGAAAGCGACGCCACGAAAGACGTAATGGTGCAGCGTTATGGAGTGGCTTATTGCACCTTCCACTTTTAAATATAATAAAAGATGAAGGACAATCATTCTCTCACCGCAATGCAGGGTGCCGGCGTTCAAGCCAGAACTGCAGAACATCTTCTTTATAGCTTCTGCGACGCGGAAGTAAGCAATGGCGAAAACGTGTTTATCAAACACCCGGCTCGCGTCCGGTTCGCCACCGAGAAACCAACCGCCGCCATGCGTTCAGATGCCAACCGTATGCCCGTATACGGCCTTACGCACGAGATTATTACGGCCTCTATCAACGAGGGATTCGACATGAACTTCGCAGAAACCTGTCCGCCCCTGATCAGCGTCACGCTGAGGAAATCGTCGCCTACGCTCCTCAAGCTGGTGAAAGAGTGCTGCAGCAATCAGTACGTCGGTTGCGTCGGCCACAAAGACAACGAGTACGTGAAGCTCTATTTCTGCTTTCTCTTCGATAGCCTGTTCGTTTCGTTGGCCACCCTCATCAGCTACATCGCCGATGAGATCATCAGTGAGGAAACAGAAGTCAGACTCGAAAACCTTATCTGAGCCGTATGAGCAGCAAGAAACAATCGCATCAGTGGGGCGGGAGCCCCGCTGAGCTTCTCGAAGCGATGCATGCGGTAGACCGGCTGCACAGGGCAGGAGGGCTGTATGCCGTTAGTTTCCGCGAGGAATACTACTTCGTAGAGCGCTCGCTCATCGAGCTCGGTGTACTGACTCCTTCGCGCGGCATGACCTGCCACAAAGAGTTCTTCGCGCTGATGGACCGGATTGGCTACAGCTTCCCGCTCGGCCGTCCCGGCAAGCGCGACCTGGCTGCCGCTGCGGCTTACATCACCGCCGATCCCTTCCCTTGGAGGGCTGCGCCCGGGCAACGGCTCGACGACAACGAAGCCGACCTCCCTCGCTGGCAACAGATCCTCTTCTGCCTCCAGCGCCGTCTCTCCCCGCCAACGTCAATAATTCAATAATTCAACGAAATTAATGAGTCGAGTATTTGCTTATCTCACAAAAAATAACTAACTTTGCAGCGCAAAGTTGGCCGAAGGGGCAAGAACCACCGGCCCCCGACATATCACCGAACAGTCATTAATATATAATACGCGTATGAAAAAAATGTTTCTTCTGCTTGCGCTCGCAGTAGCTACTTCGCTCTCGGCACAAGTGTATCTCGATCAGAATGCTCCGATCGAGGATCGTGTGGAAGACGCGCTCTCCCGCATGACTCTTATGGAAAAAATCAACATGATCCACGCTCAGTCGAAGTTCTCTTCTGCCGGTGTGGCTCGCTTGGGTATCCCCGAAGTATGGACTTCCGACGGCCCTCACGGTGTGCGTGCCGAGGTGCTGTGGGACGAATGGAACACGGCCAACTGGACCAACGACTCCATTACCGCTTTCCCGGCTCTCACCTGCCTCTCTGCCACCTGGAACCCCGCAATGTCGGGCCTTTACGGCAAGAACCTCGGTGAGGAAGCGCTCTTCCGCAAGAAGACCGTATTGCTCGGCCCGGGTGTGAACATCTACCGCACCCCGCTCAACGGCCGCAACTTCGAGTACATGGGTGAAGACCCGCTGCTCTCCAGCCGCATGGTAGTTCCGTATATCCAGGAGCTCCAGAAGAACGGCGTGGCTGCCTGCGTAAAGCACTTTGCGCTCAACAACCAGGAAGTGGGCCGCCACACGACCAACGTGCACGTATCGGACCGCGCCCTCTACGAGATCTACCTCCCCGCCTTCAAGGCTGCCGTGCAGGAAGCCGGTACCTGGAGCATCATGGGTGCTTACAACCTCTATCGAGGCCACTGGTGCTGCCAGAATGATATACTTCTCAACCGCATTCTCCGCGATGAGTGGGGCTTCGACGGCGCTGTCATCTCTGATTGGGGTGGCGTCAACAATACAGAGGAAGCTATTACCGGTGGTATGGCCCTTGAGTACGGTACCTGGACCGACGGCCTTGTCAATATCTCCGGCAACGGCTATGAGGCTTACTACTTGGCAATGCCTTACTACAACCTCATCAAGGCCGGCAAGTACGGCACTAAGGAACTCGACAACAAAGTGCGCAACGTGCTCCGCCTGATCTTCCGCACTACGATGGCTCCCCGCCGTGGCTTCGGCGCTCTCTGCTCGGAGGAACATGCGGCTGCTGCCCGCAAGATTGCAGGCGAGGGTATCGTCCTTCTTCAGAACCGCGGCAACGTGCTCCCGATCAACATCGCTCAGCTCGCTACCAAGAAATCTACGCAGGGCGCCGTGATGACTACCGACCTTCAGTACCCCACCATCCTCGTGGTAGGCGAGAACGCTGTCAAGCCCCTTACCGTAGGCGGCGGCTCGTCGTCGCTCAAGGCCAAGTATGAGATCTCTCCGCTGGCAGGCATCAAGGAGCGTGCTGGCCGTGAGGCTGAAGTGCGCTGGGTACGCGGCTACGTAGGAACCGGTGCCAGCCGTCAGGACGGTATGGTAGTAGGTGCGGAACTGGAGGACCATCGTCCTGCAGCAGAAGTGACAGCAGAAGCTGTAAATGCTGCCAAGGAAGCCGACATCGTGATCTTCGTAGGCGGTCTGAATAAAGAGGGCAATCAGGATTGCGAGGGTGTAGACCGCTTGCAGTATGAGTTGCCTTACGGCCAGAACGAGGTGCTCGAGGCTATTGCTGCCGTCAACCCCAACGTGGTATTCGTAAACGTGAGCGGCAACGCTGTAGCTATGCCGTGGCTCCAGAAAGTGCCGGCTGTGCTCCAGGCTTGGTTCCTCGGTTCGGAAGCCGGTCACGCTATTGCTGACGTGCTCTTCGGCGACGTCAATCCTTCCGGCAAGCTCCCCTTCACCATCATGCCCGCTCTTACCGACTATCCCGCTCATCAGATGGGCGAGGAGGTATATCCCGGCGTGGCATCCGACAAGCGCAACGACCGTCATCCCGACCTCATGGAGGAATACTACAAGGAAGATATCTTCGTGGGTTACCGCTATGCCGACCTTGCTCCCAAGGCACGTAAGGCAGTTACCGGCGTAGTCAACAAGAGCCAGCCGCTCTTCCCCTTCGGCCACGGCCTTTCTTACACCACCTTCGAGTATGGCAAAGCAACTATTGCCGGCAATGTGGTTACCCTTACCGTCAAGAACACCGGTGCTGTAGCCGGCAAGGAAGTGGTAGAGCTGTACGTAGCTCCCAAGAAGCCGTCGGTTGTCCGTCCGGTAAAGGAACTCAAGGCATTCGACAAGGTGGAACTCCAGCCGGGCGAAACGAAGACCCTGAGCTTCACCCTTACCGAGGATATGTTCCAGTACTTCAACGAGGCCAAGCATGCCTTCGTTACCGACAAGGGTGCATATACCATTCTCATCGGATCGTCGTCGAAAGACATCCGCACGCAGGTGGCTTACGAAGTGAAATAATCCGAAAGGAAATAGTATGCGATGTGGAAAGAAGCGAGGTGAATGTGCCTCGCTTCTTTTGTCGTTTTCCGGAATAAGAAAGTCCATGTTTCAGCCGATTCTCTATGGAGCGGTTTATACGCATATTTTCTAAATTTTTCAGATAAAATTTGAAAAAGCGAATATTACCTTAATTTATTAAGGTACAATTTACAAATGCAGGAAGTTGTGAAAAATGCACAATAAAAAAGTCCATGATTTTCGCAAAATCGGCTATTTCTGCGACCGAAATTTTGTAGTAATTTTGTCCCCGAAATCATAATGGGCGTATTGTGCGCTCCGGAACCCTTAGAATTTAATATACAATCATATCCATATGAAACACTCTAATCTGTATCTTATCACCATTGCGCTCATCAGCGCTATGGGTGGTCTGCTCTTCGGTTACGACTGGGTGGTGATCGGTGGTGCGAAGCCGTTTTATGAGCAATTCTTCGGTATAGCCGGCAGCCCCTCGCTTCAGGGCCTGGCTATGACTACTGCGCTTATCGGCTGCTGCATCGGTGCCGTATGTGCCGGTAAGCTCAGCGACCGCTTCGGCCGCAAGCCGATGATGCTGATTGCTGCACTTATGTTTATCGGAACGTCTTTCGGTACGGGTGTGGCCAACTCGTTTGTTGTGTTCAATATCTTCCGTTTCCTCGGTGGTCTGGCTATCGGTCTGGCAACCAACGTATCGCCGATGTATATCGCCGAGATTTCTCCGTCGCATCTTCGCGGCCGCTTGGTGGCTACCAATCAGTTGGCTACCGTGCTGGGTATTCTCTCCGCTCAGGTGGTGAACTGGCTCGTTGCCGAGGCTGTTCCTGCTGACTTCACGGGTGAGATGATTGCCGCCAGCTGGAACGGCCAGTGGGGTTGGCGCTGGATGTTCTGGGCCATGATGGTGCCGGCTACGCTGTTCTTCTTCATGGCGTTCTTCGTTCCGGAAAGTCCGCGTTGGCTCATCATGAAGGGCCGTGCCGATCGTGCGATGAACGTGCTCCGCATGATTGGTGGCGACGAATATGCCAAGGAAGCATGCGAGGGGGTAAGCGCATCCATTGCTTCTGATGTACAGGG
This sequence comes from Candidatus Colicola faecequi, assembly GCA_018064985.1. GTDB lineage: Bacteria > Bacteroidota > Bacteroidia > Bacteroidales > Paludibacteraceae > Colicola > Colicola faecequi. The sequence continues at coordinate 7,269 of JAGHUE010000105.1, forward strand.
CCGTTTTGCCGATCTGCTTCAGCGCAAGTACGTGAACGTGCTCTTGATCGGTGTGGTGCTTGCCGTATTCCAGCAGTGGTGCGGTATCAACGTGATCTTCAATTATGCTCAGGAGATCTTCATGGCTGCAGGCTATGGCGTGAGCGACGTGCTGATGAACATTGTGGTAACGGGTGTGACCAACGTGATCTTCACCGTATTGGCCATGTTCCTCGTAGACAAGTGGGGCCGCAAGGCGCTGCTGCTCATGGGTTCTGTAGGCTTGTCGGTAATCTATCTCTTGATGGGCGGAGCTTACTTCTTCCATATCTCCGGTATCGCATTGCTGATCATCGTAGTGCTGGCTATCGCTTGCTACGCTATGACGCTTGCTCCCGTGATGTGGATCGTAGTGAGCGAGATCTTCCCCAACAAGATCCGCGGTGTAGCCATGTCGGTAGCTACGTTCGCACTCTGGGCAGCATGCTCTACGCTTACGTATACCTTCCCGATTCTGAACAGCAACCTCGGCGCAGCCGGCACGTTCTGGGTATATGGCGCAATCTGCGTAGCAGGCGGTCTGTTCGTCTGGAAGAAAGTGCCTGAGACCAAGGGCAAGTCGCTCGAGGAACTCGAGAAAGACCTCGTAAAAGAATAATCAAAACCTTATCCGTTCGTTAATTACCTTATATAAAATAATACTATTCCATTATATATGAATCCGCATTTTATTGAATCGACAGTCAACCGCAAGGGTGAGGTAAGAGCATGGAGCGAAAGCGTGATGATTCCTACTTACCCGATCGGCAAAGAAGAGAAGAATCCGATCTTCCTCGAAAAACGTGTATATCAGGGCAGTAGCGGCTCCGTGTATCCTTATCCGGTAGTAGAGAAGATCTACGATGAGAAGGAAGAGCACATGTACAATGCCTTCTTCCTGGAGAACTACTATGTGAAGATTATGATTCTTCCGGAACTCGGCGGCCGCGTACAGATGGCATACGACAAGATCCACAAGAGACATTTCGTATATTTCAACGAAGTGGTGAAGCCCGCATTGGTAGGTCTTACCGGTCCGTGGATCAGCGGTGGCATTGAGTTCAACTGGCCGCAGCACCACCGTCCTTCCACGTTCCTCCCGGTAGACGCCAAGATCGAAGAGAATGCCGACGGCAGCATGACCGTATGGTGCAGCGAAGTAGAGCGTATGTGCCGCACGAAGGGTGCGCAGGGCTTTACTTTGTATCCCGATAAGGCTTACCTGGCAATCAAGGTGCGCCTCTACAACCGCACTCCGTTCCCGCAGACGTTCCTCTGGTGGGCCAACCCGGCAGTAGTGGTGCACGATCATTACTACTCGGTATTCCCGCCTGACGTAAATGCGGTATTCGATCACGGCAAGCGTGACGTGACCGAATTCCCGATCTCGCACGGCGTATACTACAAGCACAACTATGCTCCCGGTACGGATATTTCCCGCTATAAGAATATTCCGGTTCCGACTTCTTATATGGCCGTACTCTCCAAGTTCGACTTCGTGGGCGGCTATGAGGAGAACGTACAGGGCGGCTTGCTCCACGTGGCCAACCACCACGTATCGCCGGGCAAGAAGCAGTGGACCTGGGGCAACTGCGACTTCGGCCAGGCCTGGGATCGCAACCTTACCGACCACAACGGTCCGTATATCGAGCTTATGACCGGTATGTATTGCGACAACCAGCCCGACTTCAGCTGGCTCCAGCCGTATGAAGAGAAATCGTGGACGCAGTATTTCATGCCGTACAGCCAGGTGGGCTACGTACGCAATGCCAGCAAGGACGTGCTCCTCGGCTTCGAGGTAGCCGACGGCAAGGCTGTGCTGAAAGTATATGCTACGGGCGAGCAGGAACTGAAAATGGTAGTGGCAGATGCCGAGCAGAAGCTCCTTATCGAGGAGACCGCTCTCGTATCGCCTGAAGCCGTATTCGAGAAGGCAGTAGCCGTAAGCGATTTGGTGGCGGACCACTATACCGTATTGATTTTCGATTTGAAGGGCAAGTGCCTTCTCACGTATCAGCCGCATACGAAGACCGACCGCGCTGTTCCCGATCCGGCAAAGCCGGCAAAAGAGCCGAAGGACGTGGTATCGTGCGAGCAGCTGTATCTTACCGGCTTGCATCTTGAGCAATATCGCCATGCAACATACAGCCCGATCGACTACTATATGGAAGCCCTCCGCCGTGAGCCGGGCGACATCCGCTGCAACAACGCAATGGGTCTGCTCCTTCTCCGCAAGGGCCAGTTCGTGGAGGCTGAGAAATACCTCCGCAAGGCAATCGAAACGCTTACCGAGCGCAACCCGAACCCGTATGACGGCGAGCCGTATTACAACTTGGGTGTTTGCCTGAAGTGGCAGGGCCGCTTCGACGAAGCATACGACGCATTCTTCAAGTCGACCTGGAATGCCGCATGGCAGGATCCTGCTTATCTGGCAGCCGCTCAGATCGACGTAATGCGCGGAGATTACGAGATGGCTCTCGACAACGTAGAACGCTCGCTCTGCAAGAACTGGCACAGCCTCAAGGCCCGCCAGCTCAAGGCTTCCGTGCTCCGCAAGATGGGCAAGAAGGAAGAGGCGCTCGCATATATCGAAGAGTCGCTCAAGATCGATTCGTTCAACGTAGGTTGCCTCTGGGAGAAGTATCTCCTTACGGGCGACGAGACCATCATTGCCGAAATGAACGGCATGATGCGCGGTACGGCTCACGATTATATCGAATATGCACTCGACTTTGCGGCTTGCGGCCTCTATGAGGAAGCTGCCGGTCTGATCAACCTCTATGTAGGCAAAGCCAAAGTTTGCTATCCGACTGCAGCTTACGCACTCGGCTATTTCGCAGCTATGGAGGGCAAGACCGAAGAGGCAATCGAGCTCTTCCGGAAAGCAGAAACATGCTGCCCGGACTACTGCTTCCCGAACCGTCCGGAAGAAGTGATCATCTTCCAGACCGCTATCGCCATGAATCCGGAAGGCGCAAAGGCTTACTATTACCTGGGCAACTTCTGGTACTCGAAGCAGCAGTATGACTGCGCAGTAACCGTTTGGGAGAAATCTGCCGCTCTGGATGAGACTTTCCCGACCGTACTCCGCAACCTCGCGCTCGCTTACTACAACAAGCAGAACGACAAGCAGAAAGCTCTCGAGATGATGGAGAAAGCGTTTGCGCTCGACCAGACGGATTCCCGTATCTTCATGGAGCTCGACCAGCTCTACAAGAAGATGGGCTTCGCACATGCCGACCGTCTCGCCAATATGGAGAAACATGCCGCCCTCGTAGAGGAACGCGACGACATGTGCGTAGAACGCGCTCAGCTCCTCAACCAGCTCGGCCGCTATGAAGAGGCCAAGCAGATGATTGCTGCCCGCAAGTTCCATCCGTGGGAGGGTGGTGAAGGCAAGGTGACCGGCCAGTATACGCTCTGCCGCAGAGAGCTCGCAAAGCAGGCTATCAAGGCCTCTGAATGGGAGAAGGCATGGGCTCTTCTGGCAGAAACCGACACCTATCCGCACAACCTCGGAGAAGGCAAACTTTCTACGCTTGAAGAGAACGATCTTTGCTACTATAAAGGATTGGTACTCAAGGCAATGGGTAAGCAGGCCGAGGCTGAAGCGATGTTCGTGAAAGCTACGGCCGGCGACAGCGAACCTCACCAGGCATTCTACTACAACGACAGCCAGCCGGACAAGATTTTCTACCAGGCTCTCGCTTGGAAAGAGCTCGGCGACGAGAAGAAGGCTGAGGCGCTCTTCCGCCGACTGATCGAGCACGGCGACGAGCATATGGCTGACCAGTGCAAGATCGATTATTTTGCCGTTTCGCTTCCGGAACTCGCTATTTGGGACGACGATCTGAACGTACGCAACCGCATCCATTGCCACTTTGTGAAGGCATTGGGCTATATGGGCCTTGGCGACAAGGAGCATGCGGCTGAAGAGTTCAAGAGCGTTCGCGAGCTTGATATCAATCATCAGCAGGCACAGATACTTGCAATGGATTTATAATCAAACAGATACGTATTATATGCCTTTCAGAATAGCAAGCGGTTTTGCCGGCTCACGCGCCATTGTTCTTCCTCGTTCGGTAGTGGACGAGGAGGAGCGTGACGCCATATGCAAGGAGCTTTATGTGACCGATATAGGATACTATCCTCAGGCAAAATTCCATTATATGCAACGCCCGGTCGGAATTGACCAATACGTACTGCTGTATTGTACGGCAGGCGAAGGCTGGGTAGAAGTAAAGGGCCGGAAGTTCACGCTTCAGGGCAATCAGGTAGTGGTGATCCCGGCAGGTGCTTCCCACTCGTACGGCAGTTCGGACGAATCGCCTTGGACGATCTATTGGATTCATTTCAAAGGAGATAAGGCGCCGATCTATGCGGAAAATTTCTATGAGCCATTTGCGATTCGCGTGGCGAAAAACTCGCGCATAGAAGACCGGCTTAACCTCTTTGAGGAACTCTACCGGACGCTCGAATTGGGCTACAATCTGGACAACTTGCGCTATGCGGCCAGCTGTCTGCACTATTCCATGGGATCATTGGCTTATGTGGCAAGATTCCGCGACGCCAAAGAGGATTTCTTCGAGGGCGGCGATGTGGTAGCACACAGCATTCATTTCATGAAGGAGAATCTGAACCGCGGGTTGACGCTCGACGAGATAGCCGGCTACGTGAACTATTCTTCGTCGCATTTCTCGATGCTGTTCCGCCAGCAGACGGGTACTTCTCCGATGAACTATTTTGCCCGGCTGAAGGTGCAGAAAGCGTGCGAATACCTGGATATGACGGACATGAAAGTCAACCAGATTTGCCAGGTGCTCGGCATAGAAGACCAGTTTTATTTCTCGCGTCTGTTCGCCAAGTTCATGGGTGTAAGCCCAAAGACTTTCCGCAACCGAAACAAAGCATAATCCATACAAATCATAAGATTTGACCAAGAGCGGAAGATTGTCCATGTTAATCGTGGCTTTTGTCCATTGTTCAATTGTAGAAATTGCAGTAATTTTGCATCGGAATCAGTATACCCGGTAAACGGGTAAGGAACTTACGGAAAAGTCTACTCTACTTCTACTCTGAGTCTACTCAAATTCCGAAGCAAAAAGTAGTAAAAGAAACCAATTTTTAATAACTCACCATGAAGAAGTATTTACTCTTTCTCATTACCATGTTGATGGTATCCTTCAGCGCCTTTGCTCAGGATATCACCGTCAAGGGTAAGGTTAGCGACGCAGGTACCGGCGAGGGATTGCCGGGTGTGAGCGTTGCCAACATGAAAAAATCAGTAGGTACCGTAACCGACATCGACGGTAATTTCACGATCGTTGTGGCTAAGGGTACCGCACTCACGTTCTCTTTTGTGGGCTACGACAGCCAGACCCTCACGGTCCAGTCGGAGAAGTTCCTGAACGTTCGCATGAGCGAGCAGACTCAGGCTATCGACGAAGTGGTTGTAGTAGGTGCCGCAATGAAGAAGTCGGACTTGACCGGTTCGGTAGGCAGCATCAGCGCCGACCAGCTGAAGGAAGTGCCGACCGCCAACTTGAACCAGGCTCTTCAGGGCAAGGTGCCGGGTGTATACATCGAGAGCAACCCGAGACCGGGTGCCAACTCGAGCATCAAGGTTCGCGGTAGCAACTCGATTTCTTACGGTACGGCTCCGCTTTACGTAATCGATAACATCATGATTGATGATACCGATATCTCTACCATCAACCCGAACGATATCGCCAGCATCGAAGTGTTGAAGGACGCTTCCGCAACCGCTCTCTACGGTGCACGTGGTGCAAACGGCGTTGTCGTAATTACCACCAAGCGCGGCCAGAAGGGCAAGGGCAAGGTGACTTACGACGGTTGGGTAGGTTGGCAGACTTTCGCCAACAACGTACCGGTAATGGACGGCCCGCAGACGTTCGAATATCGTGTGGATGCTTACGCCAACACGTATATGGACAAGAACCCGACCGGCGACCGCCAGAAGTACATCGACCGTTACCTGCTCATCGACGGCAAGCGTATGGACCAGAACGTAGCATTCGCTGCGTGGGAAATGGACGCATACAAGGCTGGCCTCACCTACAACTGGGTGAATGAGATTACCCGTCCGGGCTTCCAGCACAACCATAACGTAACGTTCTCGGGCGCAAGCGACAAGGCCAGCTACTTCGTCAGCGGCGGCTATTCCGACCAGAAGGGCCAGATTACCGGTTCGGCTTACCATCGCTACAACGGCAAGGTAAACCTGGACTTCGAGGTAAACAAGTGGCTCAAGGTAGGTACGAACAACTCGCTCGCATATTCGGTTGAGAACCCGATGGCCGACGACAACATGTATCTCGTAGCATTCCGTGCCGACCCGCTTTACTACATCAATGACGAAGAGCCGTATATGTGGGAAGGTAAGCTGGAGAGCCAGTCGTTCCACAACCCGATCAAGGCGATGAAGACCATCACCCGCGACGTGGACAAATTCCGCTATTTGACTTCAAACTACGTGGACATTCACCCGATCAAGGGCCTCGATATCCGTTCTACTTTCTCGCTCGACTTCGCTCAGCAGGAGAACGATTACTACTTCAACACCCACAGCACCACTTCTTACCAGAATGCGTATGACGGCTATGCTCAGCAGTATCGCACGAAGTCGGTGAACTGGCAGTGGGATAACACGATCTCTTACAATGCCACCATCAAGGAGAAGCATCGTATCAGCGCGGTAGCCGGTATGGATATGTCGTACTACAGCAACAACTGGAACCAGATCAACGCTGTAGGTTTCGGCAATGACCTCTTCGGCTACAAGAACATTGGCGCTGCAACCAACAAGGAGCAGACCACCTGGAGCTCAGGTTGGACGAGCTACTCGCTGATGTCGGCATTCGTTCGCGCAAACTATATCTACGACTCGCGCTACTACATCACCTTCACCGGTCGTGCCGACGGTTCTTCGAAGTTCGGCCCGACTCACAAGTGGGGCTTCTTCCCGTCGGTTGCAGCCAGCTGGAACATCACGGGTGAGGACTTCATGAAGGATCAGAATGCAGTAAGCAACCTCCGCCTCCGCGCAGGTTTCGGTTTGGTAGGTAACCAGAACATTCCGAACTACGGCTACAACACCATCTTCTCGACCGTTACCACGCTCGACAGCTTCGTATTCCTCAACAGCGGCTTCAACCGCGGCACCAACAGCGGTACGTACGGCAACCCGGATCTCCGCTGGGAGACTCAGAAGCAGACCAACGTAGGTATCGACCTCGGCTTCTGGCACGATCGCGTACAGATGAACATTGATTACTTCTACACCCGCAACGAAGACCTTCTGATGCAGCGAAGCCTCGCAGGTACGTACGGCTATTCGTACATGCTCGACAACGTAGGTTGCCTCCAGAACCAGGGCTTCGAGATCAACTTCAACCTCAATGCAGTACGCACGAAGGATTGGGAGTGGAACATCGGTTTCAACATTGCTACCGCACGCAACAAGATCATCTCGCTCTATGGCGATGCTGACTATATCTACAACGTAAGCGGCAACTCTGTACAGCGTACGGGCAACTTGTTCGTAGGCGAATCGCTGAACAATATCTACGTTTATCAGTTCGACAAGATCGCTCAGGAAGAGGATATGGAGTACGTAGCTACCCTCGACCTCGGTGGCCGCAAGGTTCGCCCGGGTGATATTCTTCCGGTAGACCGCAACGGCGATAAGCTCATCGACGACAACGACCGCTACATCATCGGCAATACCGATCCGAAGTTCTACGGCGGTATTCATACCGACCTCTCCTGGAAGGGCATTTCGCTGCAGATTGTAGGTACTTACTCGGTAGGCGCTCGCCGCATCTCTTCGCTCTATGAGACGCTTATGCAGACCAACGGCTCGACTACCACTCATGCCGACAACCTCAACCGCTGGACTCCGGAGAACACCAACACCAATGTGGCTCGCGCATATTGGGGCTCGGACCGCTTCTCGCTCAGCTCTGTAGACCTCGGTATTCAGGACGCTTCGTTCCTCAAGATCTCGGCTCTTACCCTCGGCTATGATTTCCCGAGAAAATGGATGGAGAAGATCTACTTCAACAGCGCCCGCATCTACTTCACCGCCAACAACCCGTTCGTAGTGACCAAGTATAAGGGCTACGATCCGGAGTCGGGCGACTACTATCCTTCTTCCCGCATGTATGTAGTTGGTCTCAACTTGAGCCTCTAAACTGCAAGCCTGCATAAATTCGAATACTCCTTTAAATATATTTAGATATGAATAAGTATATTCTCAAAGCAGCAAGTGCGCTTCTCCTCATGGGCTCTATGCTTACGATGAACAGCTGCTCCGATTTCCTCTCTCAGGAGCCGCAGACCGCACTCAGCACCGAACAGGTGTTTGCTGATCTGGATAACGTTCAGCCATTCCTCAATGGCGTATATTATGCATTCCGTCGTACCCGCTATGAGCGTACCGGTTTGTATTGCTTCCTCGGCTTGGATGAAACCCGTCAGGGCGACTACCAGGTATGGACTGAAGCTCCTCAGGCAAGTCTTGACTACTATAACGGCCTTTTCAACCGTGAGAACGTTTGTGTGGCTGCATTCTGGAACGTACGTTGGCCGGTAATCATCCGTGCCAGCCAGGCTATCGATGCGCTTGAGCGCATGGAAGTGGACTCAGCTGACGTAGAGCGCGTTTCCAACTACATCGGTCAGGCTAAGTTCTACCGTGGCGCCATGCTCTTCGAGATGACCCAGTATTGGGGCGCTCTTCCGATTCCGTCGGTAAAGAACGGTGCAATTGAACTCGCCGGCCGCAAGACTCTTACTGAGACTTACGACTACGTGATTTCCGACCTGGAAGATGCAATGAAGCGTCTGCCCGCCGAAAAGCAGGCTGACCTCCGCATCCCGACCAAGTGGGCTGCTCAGGGTGTGCTTGGCCGCCTCTACATGTCGGCTTGGGAAGATGCTTCGCTCGCAGGTGTATCCGGCAAGCGTGATTACAAGAAGGCACATGAGCTCCTCTCTGATATTATCGACAACGGTCCGTTCCGCCTGATGCCGGATTATGCCGACCTCTGGAACCCGGAAAAGTCTTGCGAGCAGGAGGCTATCTACTCGCTCTATTGGGGCACTATCAGCATGGACTGCAGCGGTTTGCAGTGGCACATCGGCAGCCGTGCAGCTACCTCTCCTTCGACTTGCTACTTCGGCGGCTACGACCTGGTGCTCACCAGTGCATGGTCGTACAGCAAGGCATCTGAGACCATCGACGGTGGCCAGGGCCTTTGGGAGAACGGCGACCTCCGCTTCGAGGAGTCGATCCGCACGAACTACGTATACAATGGCGTGAAGTGCACGGAAGTAACCGGCTTCGGCGACGATCAGCTTGGCCCGCACTACAAGAAATACGAGGATATCCGCACGGACGGTGTAGAATCGTTCTGGAACGCCAGCAAGACCACCTATTACCTCCGTCTGGCAGACGTGATGCTTCTGGATGCAGAATGCTTGGCAATGCTGGGTGATCAGGGTGCGGCTTGCGATCTTATCAACCAGGTGCGCGACCGCGGCTTCGGTGGTGCTCAGCCGGCAGAACTCCGCTGGTCGGCAGGTGCTTCGCAGGAAGAATTCATCGACAAGCTGTTCGACGAGCGTACTCGCGAGCTCAGCTGCGAAGGTTGGCGCCGAATCGACCTCATCCGTGCCGGTCTGTACCAGAAGCGCGTAATGCGTCACAACAAGTGGGCTAAGGAAACGGGCTACCTCGAAAACGATAACCACTTCCTCCTCTATCCGATTCCTGATACGGAGATCAAGACCAATCCGAATCTTACCGAAGCAGACCAGAACCCGGGTTACTAATCCGGGTTCGGGCCTGCCCGTAAGGGGCGTTCTAAAAATTCCCCGTTAACAGGTTCAACTTGGGAATCTCCTAACACGAAAATAAAACAAAACAAATAACTTTCTTATTAACTTAATCAAACAAATCATGAAAAAGAATTTTCTTCTTTCTGCAGCTGCTCTCTTCGCATCTGCAACTTTGATTGCCGGCAATCCTGCTACTTGGAATGTAACGGATCTCAACCCAGGTGGTACTGACTACACTGGTGCTCTGCCTAGTGCAATGGCAGGTTGCGCAATGGTATTCGGTGACTATGACAACGATGGCGACCTCGACATGTTCTATGTAGGTGGTCAGAATGCAGACAACGTACACGTTGGTCTTCTCCAGAACAACAATGGTGCTTTCACTGCAGTAGAACTTTCTTCTGACTTCATCGCTCTCCAGCAGGCTTCTGCTGCTTGGATGGACTACAACAACGACGGTAACCTCGACCTTATCATCGTAGGTACTCCTGACGGCACTACCACTTACACCTATGTAATGAAGAACCTCGGTGCTGCTGAAGGCTATGCTTTCGAAGAGGATATCGACAACTACCTTCCGGGTATCTTTGGCGAGGGTAATGACAACGTACAGCACACCATCGCTGCTATCGACTACAACAACGACGGCTGGACCGATCTCGTTCTTTCGGGCAACGCAGGCGCTAAGTGGGATGGCGAGCACGGACGTTTGACCGCTCTCTTCAAGAACGTAAACGGTATCTTCGAGTTCGAAGATCACGCAACCCTCGGTGCTGAGACCTTCAACCAGGTAAACGGTGGTGGTATCGCAGTAGGCGACGCTAACAACGACGGCTACATGGACCTCCTCATCGGTGGCTATGATGACGACGCTGACAAGCTTCCTGATGCAGAAGGCGTAGTAAAGAAGGGCAACTGCCGCACCGTTCTCTACATCAACAACGGCAACGGCGGCTTCACCAAGAGCCCGCTTACCTTTGCTGCTGCTAACAACCAGGGTCTTGCATTCTTCGTAGATGCAAACAACGACGGCTGGAATGATATCGTTGACCTTGGCCGTGACCTCAACAATGGCTGGGCAAACTCCGCTACTCTCTACACCAACGCTAACGGTACCTTCACCGCTGCTGGTGATGCAGGCTTGGCTGGTGGCCAGACCGTAATTGGTATGGGTGACCTCAACAACGACGGCAACATGGACTTTGTTCACGCAGGTTGGCCGACCGTAAACATCGCTTACGGCAATGGCGACAACACCTTCACCGAGCAGGCATTCGCTGCTAAGGATGGCGACAACTTTGTAGACGCTGCTCTCGGCTCTCTTGCTGCTCGTGGCGGCGCTGTATCAGTTGTTGACCTCAATGGTGACCTTACCCTCGACATGCACATTTCCGGCTGGTCTGACGCAAACGGCCGCTGGTCTGACGGTATTGCAATGAACACTATCACCGTAGCTAACCAGGCTCCGACTGCTCCGACCAACGTAGTAGTAGAGAAGGCTGCAGGTGCTTACACCATCAGCTGGGCTGCTGCTACCGACGACCACACTCCTACTGCAGCTATCCGCTACAACATCGCAGCTCAGGACGCTGAGGGCAACGTATGGATGCTCGTTCCGGCTGACCTTGCTACCGGTAAGCAGAAGGTTGCAGGTATGATTCCTGCTTACCTTACCACCACTTCTTACACCTTCAAGGGCGAAGGCTCTTACACCTTCAGCGTACAGGCTATCGATCAGGCTAACGCAGGTTCTGCATTCGTAGCTGCTCACGGTTCTGCAGTTGAGAACGTAGAAGTAGTAGCTCCGAAGAAGATTGTTGAGAACGGCCAGATCTACATCCTCAAGGGCGATGCTAAGTACACCGTTCTTGGCCAGAATGTAAAGTAATCTAATTTCTCCTTAGGCAAGGCGGCATTGTGTCGCCTTGCCTTCTTTTAATACTAAAAACTGTGCTTAAATCTATATGAAAAAACTTGCACTTTTTCTCATCCTCTTCGCATCAACGTGGCTTCATGCGGCAGACTTCACTCAGGGCGTATGGCGGCTCAGCGTATCCGCTCAGAATGGCTCTGCAGACCTCTATAAAGGCAATACGCAGATCCTCTCGCGCAACAGTGCGGCTGTAAAGATCGACGGGGTAGAGTATCAGCTCGCAGCCTTAACTATCGACTCTATTTCCAGCACGGCTGTTTCCGACCAATTCGGTCAGGGAACGGCAGTAAGCGTGCATGCATCGGTAAATGCCGATACCAAACTCGTACATACCTATTATCTTTATGATAATACCGACTATATTCTTACGCAAGTAAGCCTTTTGAGCGACCAACGCATCCGCTCCAACTACATGGCGCCAATCAAATCGGACACTATCGCATGTCTGCCGGAAGAGCAGGGCAATGTATTGCTGCGTGTGCCGTTTGACAACGATGAATGGATCCGCTACAAAACGTTCGCTTTCGGCAACGAACGCAACAGCTATGAAGTAGGTACGGTTTTTCATCAGAAGCTTCATAACGGCCTCGTATTGGGCTCTATCCAACATACTGATTGGAAAACCAAGATTACGTATGCTACCGCTGCGCCCAACAAAGTGACCAAACTGCTGGCATTTGGCGGCGCATCCGACACGTATACCCGCGACAGCATCGCTCACGGTTCGCTCGTGGGCAACGAAATCCATTCCCCGCTCATGATGATCGGTCTGTTTGCCGATTGGCGCGAGGGCATGGAGCTTTATGGCGACCTGTGCGCTATCGAGGCTCCGAAGCTCGAATGGAACAGCGGCAAACCGTTCGCATGGAACAGCTGGGGCGTGCTGCAGACCAGCATCCGCTATATGAATGCCAGCCAATCGGCTCTCTTCATTGCCGACAGCCTGATGAGCCGCGGCTATCAGAACGATGGCGTGATGTATATGGACCTCGATTCGTATTGGGACAACATGACGGGCGGTGATCTTCGCCGCTTCTCGCAGTTCTGCAACGCCCGCAATCAGAAGTCGGGCATTTACTGGACTCCGTTCGTAGACTGGGCCAACAATCCGGATCGCATTGTAGAAGGTACGACCAACACCCGCTACAAGGATATCTGGCTCTATCAGAAAGGCAAACCGATCAAGCGCACAGGCGCTTCGGCCTGCGACCCGACTCATCCGGGTACGAAAGCACGTATGCGTCATTTCATTGACAATTTCTCGTATTGGGGCTACGAGTTCCTGAAGCTTGACTTCATGGATCACGGTATTCAGGAGGCTGACCACTGGTATGATACGACCGTCACGACCGGCGTGCAGGCTTATTGCCACGGTATGGCTTATCTGGATTCGCTGATTGCCGGCCGGATGTATCTTAACCTATCGATTGCCCCACTTTTCCCCGCACATTTCGCTCATGGACGAAGAATAGCATGCGATGCGTACGCATCGGTAGGCAACTCGGAGTATACGCTCAACTCTACCACATACGGCTGGTGGCCCGACCACGTATATTCGTACAACGACCCGGATAACATTGTGTTCAAAGGACAGATTCTGGGCGTGAACCGCATCCGCTTGGGCTCCGCGCTCGTAACGGGTATGCTGTGCATCGGCGATGACTATTCCAACTCGGGCGACGAAACCGCCAAGCAGCGCGCAAAAGACCTCCTTTCGAACAAGGACCTGATGCAGATGGCAAGAGAGACCAAGTCGTTCCGTCCGCTGGTAGTGCCGACGGCAGGCGATTCTGCCGCTTCGTATTACTATACCACGGTAGAAGATACGGCTTACGTAGGGCTCTTCAATTATGGTGGCGCTCGTCCGACGGTTACTGTCCGTTTTGCAGATCTTGGCATCGAACCGGGCGAATATGTGGTAAAAGAACTCTGGGAAGGCGCATATGAGATGGCCACGGATGAGTTCTCCGTACGGATGCCTCGCCAGAATTGCCTATTCTACAAGATTTATAAGGGCAGTATCCCGCCGGAATCGGCATTGGAGAACGTGAAAGGTGCGAAGATGAAGTGCTATCCGAACCCTTGCACGAATGAACTCCGACTGGGCATTCCGACGGCAGAAACCGTAGAGGTCTTCTCGGCTGATTCGCAGCTGGTTGCTTCTTACAAGAATACGAATATCCTGAATGTATCCGGCCTACCTGCCGGCTGCTATACGCTGCGTGCTATTGCAGAAGACGAAGTCTATACCTCCCGTTTCATCAAGAAATGAGTGCTACCGAACTGAAAATCTTCCGCTTGGAGCATTCTTCGGGTGCTTATGTGGAGCTGACATCGATGGGTGCCTCGTGGATTTCGGCTGTGATGCCCGACCGCGAGGGCAAGTTGGCCGACGTATTGCTGGGCTACCCGACAATAGAGGGATTTCTTTCCGACCCGAATTATATGGGGCGGACCATCGGGCGCTTTGCCAATCGCATCAAAGACGCATCGTTCGCGCTTGACGGAAAAGAATACAAGCTTGACCGGAATGACGGCCAGAACAGCAACCATTCCGGTTGTGCGGGCTTTTCTCATAAGCTTTTTGACGCTGAGCAGTTGGCTGATAATGCCGTGCGTTTTTCGCTCGTAAGCGAAGACGGCGATGGCGGCTTCCCCGGAGAAGTGCATCTGACGGTGACATACACGCTGACGGATGCGCTCTGCCTGAAAATCGATTATGAGGCCACCACAACAGAAGTGACTCCGCTGAACCTGACCAACCATGCGTATTTCAACCTGGATGCAGAAGGCGATATCCTTTCACACGAACTGATGATTCCGACCGACCGAATGCTGGAAGCAGACGAGGCGTTTATTCCGAGCGGCAAGGTAGTGGACGTGAGAGGAGGGGCTTTCGATTTTCTGCATAAGAAACCTATCGGGCGGGATATCGACATGAAAAACGAGCAGTTTGTCTGGAACCGAGGCTACAATCATTGCTATCTCTTCACGGAGGAGCGACGAGATGAAGCCTGCGGCTTGCGGGCAGAATTGTCTTCGCGGAAATCGGGCCGCTGCCTGCGGGTGTATTCCACACTGCCTGCCATGCAGGTATATACGGGCGGCTACCTGGATTCAGAAACGGAAGGACGCTTCGGACGACGGGTACAACCGTCGGACGGTGTGGCATTGGAGGCACAATTCTGCCCTGATTCGCCGAATAAACCGCAGTTCCCTTCGTGCATTCTCCGAAAAGGGGAGCGCTACATGCATACGATCATTTTCGCCTTCACTACTCTTTAATCAATATTTATTTCTCATTACTATGAAACGCATACTATCTCTTCTTCTGCTCGTGGCTGCACTACTGACTTCCTGCGGGAAATCGTATGACCTCCACTCGCCTGACGGCCGAATGACCGTACATATTGAGAGGGCTCCGCTGTCGTATACGCTTTCGTATGACGGAACGACGGTGGCTGCTCCGTCAGAACTGGCACTGATGCTGGCCGACTCCGTGGTGTGGAACGGCGGCAGATGCCTTGGCTTGAAGATGCGTGAGGTAACAATACGGTTTGCCCGGTAGTAGGCAAGAACGATGAGATTGCTGATGAATACCGCGAGCTGGTGCTCGATTTCGGCGATTATACGGTGGTTTTCCGCGCATACAACGAAGGCTTTGCCTATCGGTTTGTGGCAAATGGAAGCGCATGGGATTCGCTTGTAGTAATGGACGAACTGGCAGAATTCCGCTTCCCGACCGATCCGGCCGTGATCTTCGGCGAGACGAACAACCTGACTGCATGGGAGCTGTCGAACACCGTTTATCCTGCCGTTTCGGCTATCGATTCCGGCAAATATGCTATTACTCCGACCGTGTTTACAGACAGCGCGAATGCAATGACGTGGGTGGTAGCGGAATCGGATCTGCACGCTTATCCGGGCATGTATCTCCAGAAACAGGAGGACTGCCTCAGGGGCTATTGGGCAAAATCGCCCAAGAAAGTGGTAATGGGGTCGTGGGGCAACTTTGTAACGGTAGTAGACGAGCGCGAAGAGAGTATTGCCACCGTGCCTGCTAATCACGCATTCCCATGGCGCATCATCATTCCTACGAAAGACGACAAATCGCTGCTGAACAACGAACTGATTTACCTGCTGGCCGAACCCTGCAAGATAAGCGATACTTCGTGGATCAAACCGGGTAAGTCGACCTGGGAGTGGTGGCATTGCGCGATAGTGGAAGACCCTGCGCTGAAGAACAGAAAAGCATCGCTCAGTACCGACCTCTATAAGTATTACATCGATTTCGCTTCGGAAAACGGATTGGAATATCTGCTGATCGATGCCGGCTGGAACAACCTGTTCCGCCCGACAGAACTGAATCCGAACGTGGATATTCATGAGATAATCCGCTACGGCAAAGAGAAGAACGTAGGCGTATGGCTGTGGATGGTAGCATCTACGCTGATCCAGAACCACGACTGCTATCTCGATACGGTAAGCGCATGGGGTGCAGCGGGTGTGAAGATTGATTTCTTCGACCGTGATGATGATATGATCATGCGCGAATATGATGCACTGGCGAAGGCTTGTGCGGAACGCCATCTGCTGGTGGATTTCCACGGATGCAGCAAGCCGACCGGCTTGAACCGTGCTTATCCGAACGTGCTCAACTACGAGGCTGTTCGCGGTATGGAGTGCATGAAATGGGATACGAGCACCAATCCGGATTACCGGATGCAATTCGTTTTCGGCCGTATGCTGGCCGGCTCGATGGACTATACACCGGGCTCAATGCGCAATGTGAATCCGGATAAATTCCGCCCGATCGATCCGGGATTGCCTGTAACGCTTGGTACCCGAGCACAAGAGCTGGCAATGTACGTGGTGTTTGACGATTATTTCGCCATGCTTTGCGATTCGCCCGATGCTTATCGTAAGGACAGCACTGTGCTTCGCTTCCTCCAGAAAGTGCCGACCGTATGGAACAAGACCCTTCCGCTGGATGCAAAGGTAGGGGAGAAGGCAGTAGTAGCCAAACGGACCGGAGAACGCTGGTACGTAGGCGGCATGTGCGGATGGCGAGGCGCGGAGACACACGTAGAAATGTCGTTCCTGGAGCCGGGCACTACGTATACGATGACGCTTTATGCCGATGCGGACGATTGCGCCAAGGATGCGTCACACTACAGCTGCTCGACATCGGAAGTGACCTCAGAAACGGAGCTGGATATGACGATGGCTTCCGGCGGCGGCTTCGTGATGGTGATTGAGCCAAACAAATAAAGGGGTGCTCTAAAAATTCCCCGTAAACAAGTTAATCAATAAATATTGGGCGTGAAAAAACTTTTTTGACGCTTTGGATTTTTTGCTTGTATCTTGCTGACTTGCATTTAGTCGCAATGCCCACATTGCTTCTTCATTCAAGCCAACAGTTTACTAAACAAAAATCTCCAAATCATTCAAAAGGCAATTATTAGAACACCCCTATAACATATATGCGAAACAAAGCATTTCTCAAACATATCGAATATCCCGAATTCGGCAAGCCCGAGGTGCCAGCCGCCGTAGGAACGGCTGAACTGCAGGACCGAATGGCCGCTTGCCGCAAGCGCATGCAAGCCGATGGCCTCTCGCACTTGCTGGTGTACGGCGACAGGGAACATTTTGCCAACCTACTGTACGTATGCGGTTTTGATCCTCGCTTCGAGGAAGCGTTGCTGATATTGAGCACAGCAGAAAAGAATCCGCTCCTCTTGGTGGGCAATGAAGGCAAAGGGCATCTGGGCGCTTCGCCTCTATACCGAGACGGGCTGCTCCGATTCGAGTGTTATCAACCGTTCTCGCTGATGAGCCAGCCGCGCGAATCGTTCCGCACACTGGAAACGATTCTGGCAGAGGAATTGGAAGGTGCGGGGAAAGTAGGCTTGGCAGGATGGAAAACCTACGAGGCTGACGGCTTTGAAAACGCGCAGTTTGTAACGGACGTTCCGTCGTATATCGCAGACACGGTAAGAGGTATTGCGGGAGCGGAACAGACGGTGAACTCGACAGGTATTTTCGTGTCGCCTGATAACGGACTGAGGTCGCATCTGAGTCCCTTCGAAGTCGCATACTTCGAGTATGCCAATTATATGGGTACGGAGGCCGTAAAAGCCATCCTGAAGAACTTCCGCGCAGATGCGACGGACTACGAACTGATGCAGTCGGCTCCTTTTACGGGTGCCCCGTTTGCCTGCCACCCGAGCATCAAGAGTCTGGGTAATCTGCATTACAGCCTCACGAGCCCGACGGGCGATAAGATAGCAATGGGCAGACCGGCTTCCGTAAGCATTTCTTACTGGGGCTGCAATATATGCAGGGCAGGATGGGTAGCCGCCGGGCCTGGAGACATGCCCGAAAAAGCCAAGGACTACGTGGATGCCTATGTGGCTCCGTATGCAGAGGGCATTGCCTGCTGGCTGGAGAATCTCCGCATAGGAAAAAAAGGCGGAGAACTCTGGCAGATTATCCAGGAAAAGCTTCCGTTTGATCAGTTCGGTGTGTATCTCAACCCCGGCCATCTGATTCATTTTGACGAGTGGACTTCGAGCCCTATATATGAAGGCTCGGATATACGGCTTCAGTCGGGCATGTATATCCAGAGCGATATTATTCCGCGTTCATCGACCTACAATTCTTCAAGAATGGAGGAAGGATTTGTGCTGGCGGATAAGAAACTCAGAAGCCGGATCAAAGAGATGTATCCTGCCGTGTATGCGCGCTGTATGGCTCGCCGCGAATGGATGGAATCGCTCGGCTGGACAGTTCCGGAAGAAGTGCTTCCGCTATCGGACATGGCGGGCATCATTATCCCCTTCTTCCTGGATTATCAAAACGTAATGACATTTAAGGGGTGATCTAATTATTCCCCGTAAACATGTTAAACATTAAATAATGAGTGCATAAATACTTTTTGGTGCTTTGGATTTTTTGCTTGTATCTTGCTGACTTTCACTCAGTCATAGTGCCCGCACTACTCCTTCATTCAAGACAACAATCTACTAAACAAAAATATCCCAATCACACAGAAAGCAATTATTAGAACACCCCTTAAATAAAACTGAAATATGCGCAAACTTCTTTTTGTGGCTCTGGCAGCGCTGATGCTGCTTCCGAGCTGTACTCAGAAACCGAAATACCGTATTCTTTCATGCGGTGTACGTCATGAATCCAACACTTTTTCCACCATCCGTACAGAGCTGGAGAACTTCACGGTGATGCGTGGAGAGGAGCTTTTCGAGAGCAACCAACCGTGGGTGGAGTATCTCCGCAGCCAGAAGGACGTGGAGTTTATTCCGACGACGCATGCTTATTCCTGGCCCGGCGGTCAGGTGACGCTCGAGGCTTATGAGCAGTTCAAGGGCGAGATTCTGGAGGCAATCCGCAACGCGGGGCAGCTTGACGGCATCTATATGGACATGCACGGTGCGCTCCACGTGGAAGGCATGGATGATGCACAAGCCGATCTGGTAAAGGAGATCCGTGCGATAGTAGGCGACTCGCTGCCTATCTCTGCCAGCTTCGACCTTCACGGCAATGTGTCCGACGAGTTTTTGAGCGGACTCAACTATATGACCGGTTTCCGCACGGCTCCTCACCGCGACGGCGCAGAGACCAAACTCCGTGCCGTAAAAGCGCTGATGCGCTTGGTTCGTGAGGGCATTCGTCCGTGTATTGCGCATGCGGAACTTCCGATGCTGATTCCCGGTGAGAAGAGCATCACTGAGGTAGAGCCAATGCACAGCATCTATGCGCGCATCGATTCTATAGAAGCACTTGACGGCATCATGGATGCCACTATCCTTGTGGGCTATGCATGGGCTGACCTCCCACGCTCGGCTATGCGCGTGTTTGTAGTAGCAGAAGATTCGGCTCACTTTGAGGAAGCCGGTGATATTTGTCTGTCGGTTGCGCAGCAACTCTGGAACAAGCGATTCGAGATGGAGATGGATGTGCCGTCGGGCAGCATCAAGGATATGATCCGCCGCGCATATGAGATTCCGGACACTACCGTATTCATCTCCGACTCGGGCGACAATACCACGGCCGGTGCTCCCGGTGACAATCCGCAGGTAATCAAGGCCCTCCTGGAGGAGCATGCCGAGAATGCGCTCTTTGCAGGATTGGTAGACAAGGCTGCGTTTGACCAGTGCCGCGAGGCCGGAATCGGCGCAGAACTGACGCTTACGCTCGGCGGCGTGAAAGACTACGTATTCGGCAGTCCGCTCACCATCGATGCTAAAGTGATCGATATGTCGTCGGAAGAAACGATGGCAGAAGATAACGGAATAGTGCTGATAGAATCAGATGGCCTGAAAATTGCTCTGCTCAGCAGAAGAACGTCGTTCACGACCGTGAAGCAGTTTGAAGACATCCATCTGAATCCGCTGGACTTCAAGGTAGTAGTAGTGAAACTCGGCTATCTGTACCCCGAACTCCGTGACATAGCTCCCGTTCACCTGATAGCCCTCACCTCGGGCTTCTGCAACCTTGATATGCGTACTCTTCCGTTCAAGAACGTACAGCGCCCAGCTTATCCGCTTGATTTGGATATGACTTGGAACGCTCACCTTCAGTAATTAATTCTATTTGAACAGGATGCGTCGCCCACTGCTGATATTCTCCATGATGCTGACTGCATGCGCTGCAATAGCGCGTGTGCAGCTTCCGGCCGTCTATTCCAGCCATATGGTACTTCAGCAGCAATCTGAGGTGGCGCTGACAGGAAAAGCTGCTGCCGGCAGCACGGTAGTGCTTCAATGCTCATGGATGCGTCGTCCGATTGCGGCGCAGGCAGAGGCTGACGGTGCGTTCCGGATGACGTTTTCCACGCCGAAGGCCGGAGGTCCTCATACCATGCTGTTCACCGACGGTGATACGCTCAGTCTGACCGATGTGCTGGTGGGCGAAGTGTGGCTCGGTAGCGGCCAGTCGAATATGGAAATGCCGATAGCCGGCTGGGGCAAGGTGCTCCGCTACGAGGAGGAGATTCGCAATGCTGATTATCCGATGATCAGGTTGCTCCAGGTGCCCAGAGCCATGGCTTTCGAGCCCACTGATCCGCTTGCTGCTGATATGGGCAAATGGCAGGCATGCACGCCGGAGTCGGTAGAAGAATTCTCCTCGCTCTGCTATTTCTATGCTCGCGAACTGTGGCAGAAAATGCATATCCCCGTAGGCATTATCAATGCCAGCTGGGGCGGCACTCCTGCTGAGGCTTGGACCGGATCGGGAGCGCTGTCGCACGTGGCGGGCTATGAAGAGAAGATGCGCGACCTGAAAGCGCTGGGCTTCAGAGCCGATCGCTTGTGGCAACGCTACGACCAGCAATACGCCGAGTGGCTTTCGCTGGTGGCCGGAGTGGACAAAGGTCTCTCGGCCGACGGACTCTGGACCGATCCCGAGTTGGACGATTCCGCTTGGGAGGCGATGCTTCTTCCTCAGCTTTTTGATCTCTCGGTTCTGCCATCCTTTGATGGGGTAGTCTGGTTCAGACTGCATATCGAAGTGCCGGATGATTGGGCGGGCCGGCCACTGGAGCTTCATCTGGGAATGATCGACGATGAAGATCGCACCTATTGGAACGGTTCGCTCATTGCATGTGGCTCGGGCTACAACTCGCTCCGCTGCTATGTGGTGCCTGATTCTCTAGTGAGAGCGGGCCACAACGTGCTGACGGTAAGAGTGCAGGATACGGGTGGCGAAGGCGGCATTTGGGGAGCTCCCGAGGCTATGTGGATAGCCCCACGAGATAAAGCACCATTGTCGCTGGCCGGCGAATGGAAATACCGCATCGGCTGCAGCCTGGCCGAATTGCCGGCTGCTCCGGTCAGCCCTTCCAGTGCCGGATTCCCATCGGTATTGTTCAACGCGATGATAGCCCCTCTGAGGGATTTCCCGATGGCGGGTGTGATTTGGTATCAAGGATGCGCGAATGTAGGTCGTGCAGCGCAATATGAGTCGCTTTTCCAAACGCTCATCTGCGATTGGCGCCGTTTCTTCAATATGCCTCGGATGCCGTTCTATTTCGTGCAGTTGGCCAACTATCTGGCTCCGCAAGACAATCAGCCCGACTCGGAGTGGGCTGCTCTTCGCGAGGCGCAGGCTGCGGCTGCAAAGATGGAAGGGGTGGAGATGATGGTCAACATCGATCTGGGTGAAGCTTATGATATCCACCCGAAGAACAAACAGGAGGTGGCTCGCCGTCTGGCGCTCATAGCGCTCAATCGTTCGTACGGCAAGAATGTGCCCTACAGCGCTCCTGCTTACCAATCGTATCGCGTTGATGATAAAGGCCTTGTGCATATCAGCTTTGATTATACCGGCTGCAAGGAAATGCTGGTGGAAGAGCTGCATCTTTCGGGCTTTACGATAAAAGGTCCTGATGGCCGATGGTGTGTAGCCGAAGCTCGTACCGATGGCCGTGAGGTAGTGGTATGGGCCGAGGGGGTAAAGGTACCCGTGGCAGTTCGCTACGGCTGGGCCGACAATCCTACTTGCACGCTCCGAACACCTTCAGGCTTGCACGTGGCTCCTTTCAGAACTGACAATCAATAACTTAATACATATCTATTTTTATGAAATTCAAATCTATCCTGCTGGCTGCTCTGATGGCAGCGTCGACCACCCTCTGGGCAGAGACTACCATCCGAATCAGCACAGACGAAACCGACCTGGTATTCAAAGTAGCAGAAACGGCTGTTCGTACCGGTGATTCCGATTACTCCGGCGTAGGCCGTCTGTATCAATCTTATTTCGGTCCGCATCTTACGCACGAAGCCGACCTGAAGAATCTTCCGCTTGTAGCAGAAGCATTCCTCACGCACGGTATGGAAGACTACTATGAGCCTGCTCTTGATGTACGCCACACAGACGGCAATCCGAGTACGCTGCTCAAATACGTCAGCCATAGCGTAAGCACCATGAAAGACGGTGCTACCGAAACGGCTATCGTTCTCAAGGATCCTGTATACAACACGCAGGTAGTGCTCCATTTTGCAGCTTACAAGAAAGAGAACGTAATCAAGGCATGGACAGAGATCACCAACAACGAGAAGAAGCCCGTGAAGATGGCCAAGTATGCCAGCAGCATGCTTCACCTCACCGGCGGCAAATACAACCTCACCGAGTTTTCCGGCAATTGGGCTAATGAGGCTCACCCCAGCACAACCAATCTTACCTATGGTAAGAAGATTGTGGACACCAAGCTCGGTGCACGTGCTAATCTCTTCACTCCGCCTATGTTCATGCTCTCGATCGGCGATGTAGCTACCGAGCGTGAAGGCCAGGTATTGCTCGGCCAGCTCGGCTGGACCGGCAACTTCCGCTTCACTTTCGAAATGATCGAGAATGACAATCTCCGCGTAATCAGCGGTATCAACCCGTATTTCTCGGAATACGAACTGAAGGCAGGTGCTACGTTCACCACTCCGTATTTCTTCTTTACCCTCAGCCAGCAGGGCTTGGGCAAAGCCAGCCGTGACCTCCACGATTGGGCTCGCCAATATCAGCTCAAGGACGGCAGCAAGAACCGCCTTACGCTTCTCAACAACTGGGAGGCTACCTATTTCGACTTCGATGAGAACAAGCTCATCGGATTGATGGATGATGCAGTGAAACTGGGTGTAGATATGTTCCTTCTCGACGACGGCTGGTTCGGCAACAAATATCCGCGCCACGGTGATACGCAGGGCCTCGGCGACTGGGATGAGACCGAGAACAAGCTCCCCGGCAAGGTAAGCAAACTTTGCGAAGAGGCTAAGAACAAGGGTATTAAGTTCGGCATCTGGATTGAGCCGGAAATGGTGAACCCGAAGAGCGAACTCTATGAGAAGCATAAGGATTGGGTGATTGTACTCCCGAACCGCGATGAATATCACTTCCGCAACCAGCTTGTGCTTGATCTGGCCAACCCGAAGGTGCAGGATTTCGTATTCGGCGTAGTGGATAATCTGATGACCAAATATCCGGACATCGCATTCCTCAAGTGGGATTGCAACTCGCCTATCACCAACATCTATTCGCCCTATCTGAAGGACAAGCAGCAGCACCTTTACGTAGACTACGTACTCGGCTTTTACAGCGTGCTTGAACGCGTAAAAGCTAAGTATCCGGAACTTCCGATGATGCTTTGCTCCGGCGGTTCGGGACGTATTGACTATGAGGCTCTTTCTTACTTTACCGAATTCTGGCCCTCGGACAACACCGACCCGCTCGAGCGCCTCTACATCCAGTATGCTTACTCGTATTTCTATCCGGTAAAGACCGAGTGCTGCCACGTGACTACCTGGAACAAGACCGCTCCGATCAAGTATAAGGTAGACGTAGCATCGCAGGGTAAGCTCGGCTTCGACATCAAACTCACCGATATGTCGGGCGATGATCTGCTCTTCTGCCAGCAGGCTGTGAAGAACTACAAGGAACTCCGTCCGACCATCATGGAGGGCGATCTCTACCGCCTTGTATCTCCGTTTGAAACGAAGCATTCTGTAAACCAGTATGTGAACAAGGCAAAGACCCAGTCGGTGGTATTCTCATTCAATACGTATCCCGACTACGCAGAGCGCAACAATGCCGTTCGTCTGGAAGGTCTTGACCCGAACCGCATGTACAAGATTACAGAGATCAACCTCATGCCGGGCAAGCAGAGCTGGCTCAAGTGCAACGACAAGGTTTATTCGGGCGACTACCTGATGAAGGTTGGCATCGATATCCTTACAGCTCATAAATTGGTTAGCCACGTGCTGCTCGTAGAAGCACAGTAAGTGGTTCCATATTCTGGCAATAAAAGACCGTCTGCTAAGTGCGGGTGGCCTTTTGTTGTATGGATAATATAATGAAATACTCAGCAAATTTTCGCAATTGTCATTTTTCTGAAACGACGATACTTGAATTTGCGTTTTTTTCGTAACTTTGTATAACAAAGTTTATTTACTTCTATGAAGAAACCGTTTCGTCTTCTCATATGTATTCTGCTCGCAGCAACGCAGAACTTGCAAGCCCAATATTATTCGTTGATGAGCCGTGACGGCCAACAGTGGCAAGTAGCACCTGCGACAGAAAATCCGCAGCAGGGTAACATGATCAGCCAACCGGGCTTCCGTTTTGCGGAAGGCCCCTCTCTACTCGGCCCGGTGGCTGCCCGGGTTCCCGCAACTGTATTCACATCGTACGTGGAGGCCGGTAAAGAAGAAGATCCGAATGTGGGGGATAACATCCACCGTGTGGACCGGAGACTGTATGACCGTTCGTTTTGGTATCGCACCATTTTTTCTGTGCCGTCGGATTTCAGGAAAGAGCGCGTATGGCTTAATATGGACGGCGTAAACAGAAAGGCTTCAGTGTGGCTGAACGGACAGCTTTTGGGCGAGTTGGATGGCTTCATGATGCGTGGCCGCTACGATATAACGGAACTTATCAGTAATGAAAATGTATTGGCGATTCTGATCAGTATTCCGCAAATGCCCATGTCCAATCAGAGCAGTCCGTCGTATATCTGTTCCGGCGGTTGGGACTGGATTCCCTATGTGCCCGGCCTCAACAGCGGCCTGACCGACAAGATTTGGTTGAGCAATACGGAAGCGGTGACAATCAGTAACCCATGGATCCGCTCGAAAATGCTGACGACCTCTCAAGCACTGCTGAGCGCAATAGTGAGTCTTCGCAATAGTGCCTCCGAAGATAAACTATGCAAACTGGAAGGCAGGATAATGCCCGGTAACATATGCTTTGAGAAAGAGTTGTGGCTACACTCCGGAACGGTGACCGACGTACGGTTCGATCCGGAAAGTTTCCCGGAACTGAAGATCAGTAACCCGCGACTTTGGTGGCCCAACGGCTATGGCGACCCTAATCTGTATGAATGCTCGTTCACCGCTATGCTGGACGGTCAGGTGTCGGACACTGCGGTCGTGGAATTCGGTATCCGCAACTATACTTACGATGTGGAGGATGGTGTGTTTCACATCAAAGTGAATGGTGTGCCCGTATTTGTAAAGGGCGCCAATTGGGGCATGCCTGAATATATGCTTCGCTGCCGTGATGAAGAATATGCAACCAAGATAGCGCTGCATAAAGAAATGCATTTCAACATGATCCGCAACTGGTTGGGATCGACTACCGATGAGGAGTTTTACCGCCAATGTGATCGGGCCGGCATAATGGTTTGGGATGATTTTTGGCTCAACAGTAATCCGAACCTCCCATATGATATTTTTGCATTCAACCGCAATGCCGTGGAGAAAATTCTCCGTTTGCGCAATCATGCTTGCATAGCAGTATGGTGTGGAGAGAATGAAGGTGTGCCGCAGCCGCCTTTGGCGGGTTGGCTCAGGGAAGATGTCAGTACGTTTGACGGTGGTGACCGTTGGTTTCAAGCCCGCTCCAATGCGAACGGCCTCTCGGGTAGCGGCTATTGGGGAGCATCCGATGAGCGCTACTATTTCCTCCCTTATCCTTGCTGGCACAGCGAGTCGGACATGACTCTCGGGTGGGGGTTCCGCACGGAGATTGGAACGGCAGTGGTACCGACATATGAATCGATTAGAAAGTTTATTCCGGAAGAGCATCTATGGCCCATTGACGATATGTGGAACCTGCACTATTTCGGTTCTGGAGCAAGCAATGCCCAACCGGAGAAGTACAAGCAGATGGTGAGTGCATACGGCGAACCTCGTGATGCGGCGGATTTCTGCCGCAAGGCGCAGCTGGTCAATTTGCAATCCAACAAGGCCATGTTTGAGGGTTGGCTTGACCACATGTGGAACGATGCCAGCGGCATCATGACGTGGATGGGGCAGAGTGCCTATCCGAGCATGGTGTGGCAAACCTACGACTACTATTATGACATGACAGGTGCTTATTGGGGATGCAAGTCGGCTTGCGAGCCGCTCCATATCTTATGTAACCCTGCAACTGACGAGGTGAAGATCAGCAACACGTCGGCTTTGTCGTATCATAATCTGAAGGCCGAGGCTACTATATACAATGCAGATGGTTCTTTTGTGAGCCGGATGAGTTGCTGCGCAGTTGCGGATGCTCCGGCCAATACGACCAGCACCTGCTTCACGCTTCCGATGAATCATCAACGCCGATGCCTATCAGTAGGCAAACCGGTGTTCGCTTCGTCCACGGAATATGGCAAACCGGAGGATGCCAATGACGGGACGGACAACACACGCTGGGCTTCTGCACGCAACGACATAGAGTGGATCTATTATGATCTGGGCGAACGCCAGCAGATAGGGCAGATTCGCCTCAATTTCGAAGCCTCTTTCGGCCGGCAGTTCCGACTCCAGGTGTCGGATGATGCACAGAACTGGAAAGAGATAGTAAAAGAAACCAACGGCCACGAAGGCGAAATGCTTTATACGTTTCCGGAGGTGGAAGCTCGCTATGTGCGCTTCCTCGGAGTAGAGCTCGGGTGGTGGTATGGATATTCTCTTCGTGACTTCAGCGTATGGGGACCTCAAGAGCCGACGCCAGAGCTATCCGACGTGTATTTCATCCGCTTGCGTTTGGCTGATAATCAAGGAACACTTCTAAGTGAGAATATATATTGGAGTGGCAAGAACCGATCGGATTATTCTTCTCTTGCCGACCTAATTCCCGCTAAACTGCATACTAGCAGTAAAC
>JAGHUE010000022.1 GCA_018064985.1 Candidatus Colicola faecequi
TATCGTCAACCGACTGATGGAGATTGCGGCAGAGGAGATGAAGTGCCCGGTAGAGATTGAGTTCGCCTGCAATCTGGAAACCACTCCGGCTATCTTCAACGTACTGCAGATCCGTCCGATTTCGGCCGACAGCCTGCAGGCGCGTGTAGATTGGGATGCTATTGATCAAACGGACCCGCTTCTGATTAGCGAAAGTGCGCTCGGAACGGGCGAATTGAAGGATGTGGCGGATATCGTGTATCTTCGCAAGGAATCTTTCGACATTCTGCGGACACGCGAGATTGCGGATCAGATACGCAGGCTGAACGACGAGTTCCGCCGCCGGGGCAGAGGATACCTGCTGATCGGCTTCGGCCGATGGGGCTCATCCATCCCCACGCTCGGAGTGCCGGTGCAATGGTCGGACATCTCGGAGGCCAGGGCTATCGTAGAAGCGTCGCTCGAGAACTTCCGCGTAGATCCGTCGCAGGGTTCGCATTTCTTCCAGAACCTGACGTCGTTCAACGTAGGGTACATCAATATAGATACGTTCGCCCGCAAAGACGAATGCTATCATCAGGAGATGCTCGACCGCTTGCCGGCTGAATGGGAGAGCGAGTTCGTAAGACACGTGCATCTGGATAAACCGATGCGCCTGGTAGTAGACGGATTCAAGAGCCGCGCCTTTGGCGGACTGTAAGGAGACAGGCCGCACAACGAAACAAGACAAATCAGATAAAAAGAAATAAACATATATGGCAGACGACAAGAAAATCATTTTCTCGATGGTAGGCGTAAGTAAATCGTTTACCCCGCAGAAAAAAGTACTCAACAACATTTATCTCTCCTTCTTCTACGGTGCGAAAATCGGCATCGTAGGTATGAACGGTGCCGGTAAATCCACCTTGCTGAAGATTATCGCCGGCATTGAGCATAATTATGAGGGCAACGTGGTGTTCTCGCCCGGCTATTCGGTAGGATATCTGGAGCAGGACCCGCAGCTTGACCCGGAAAAAACCGTAAAAGAGATCGTACAGGAAGGCGTGCAGCCGATCGTGGATATGCTCGCCGAATTCGATAAGATCAACGAGGCATTCGCCGATCCGGATGCCGATTTCGATAAGCTGATTGCCCGTCAGGGCGAACTGCAGGAGAAGCTCGACCAATGCGATGCATGGAACCTCGACCAGAAGCTTGGCCGCGCGATGGATGCGCTCCGCTGCCCGGATGAAGATCAGCAGGTGAAGTATCTCTCCGGAGGTGAGCGCCGTCGAGTAGCGCTTTGCCGCCTCTTGCTCCAGCAGCCTGATATCCTGCTTCTCGATGAGCCTACTAACCACCTCGACGCAGAGTCGATCGACTGGCTTGAGCAGCATCTGCATCAGTATGCCGGCACGGTAATCTGCATCACCCACGACCGCTATTTCCTCGACAATGTGGCAGGTTGGATTCTGGAGCTCGACCGCGGCGAAGGTATTCCATGGCAGGGCAACTACTCGAGCTGGCTCGAGCAGAAGACCACCCGTATGGCAATGGAGGAGAAGCAGGCCAGCAAGCGCAGAAAGACCCTCGAGCGCGAGCTCGAATGGGTACGCATGGCGCCTAAAGCCCGTCAGGCCAAGAGCAAAGCCCGTCTGGGTGCTTACGACAAGATGATGAACGAGGAGCAGAAGGAGCGTGAAGAGAAGCTCGAGATCTTCATTCCGAACGGTCCGCGCCTCGGCAACAAGGTGATCAATGCCGTGGACGTATCCAAAGCCTTCGGCGACCGCTTGCTTTTCGAGGGCATGAACTTCATGCTTCCGCCGAACGGCATCGTAGGTATTATTGGCCCGAACGGCGCCGGCAAGACTACGCTCTTCCGCATGATCATGGGTCAGCAGGAAGCTACGAGCGGTACGTTTGAAGTAGGCGAGACCGTAAAGGTAGGTTATGTAGACCAGATGCACTCCGATATCGATCCGGAAAAGACCGTTTTCCAGCAGGTGAGCGGCGGAACCGATTTTATCCGAGTAGGTGGCCGCGAGATTTCGAGCCGTGCTTACTTGAGCCGCTTCAATTTCCAGGGAGCTGATCAGGAGAAGAAGTGCGGGGTACTTTCCGGTGGTGAGAGAAACCGTCTGCACTTGGCGCTTACGCTCAAATCGGAGGCCAATGTGATTTTGCTCGATGAGCCTACT
>JAGHUE010000038.1 GCA_018064985.1 Candidatus Colicola faecequi
GATTCAGATGGACCGCGAGGGCGAGCTGATGTACAAGGCGCTGCGCGTATGCAAGACCGTGGAGGATTTTCTTCACCTGCTGGACACGCTGCCGAAGCCGCTGGGCGTAGAGGCCAATTTCGGTGTAGTAGACGCTGAAGGCGGGGCGATGTACGTAGAGACAAACAACTGGCGCTATGTAACTTACGACGTCAACGCCATTCCGGAAGGTTATAAAGTGCAGACCAACTACGCTTTCGCCGGCAACGAGTTTGACCGCATGGGCGTGGAGCGCTACCGCACGGCATGCGCCGTGATGAAGGAGCAGAACGCCAAGTATCCCGTGGGTGACATGCACGTGGACGAGGCATGGTTGCTTCAGCATCTGAGCCGCTCTTTCCGCCACGAGACTATCGGTACCAAAGAGAATCACAACCCGAAATCGGGCGTGGTGGTAGACCAGGATTTCATCCCGCGCCGCATCACCAGCTGCGTTTTCTACGCAGAGGGCAAAGAGCTCTGGGCCGAACTCGGTTACCCCTGCTGCGGCGTGGCTTTCCCGTTTACAGTGGGCGAAGAGGATATCCTGCCTTCGGCAGCCAAGCGTACGGCCGACAAGCAGACGTGCGACTTCTCCGACCTGAACATGCGCATCAAGATGCAGTATCTCTTCCCCGAGACGGTGAGCAACGGCAAGCATTACCTCCATATCGGACTCGTTCAGAAAGGCGACAAGCAGCATCCGGCCATGAAAAAATGCGCCACCGCAGCCGAGAAGGAGATCCGGGCCATCTATCAGCCGGTATACGACGCATGGCAGCAGGGCAAAATCACCGACCGCGAGTTTTACAGCCAATACCGCCAGATAGCCGACAAATTTTTCGAGATATATACGAAACACTTCGAGAAGTATCTCTGAAATATATAAATTAGCAAATTTGAAAATTTGTAAATGAAGAAAATACTCATACTCATAGCAATAGCAATGCTCGTCCAGCCATCGTGGGCGCTGAAGAAGCGCTACATGCTCTCGCTGGAAGGCGAGTACGGCTTCAACACCACCTGGCAGCACTACGGTGGCGCTGAACTGAAAGCATTCATGCCGGTCAATGACAACGTGGAGCTCGAGGTAGCCGCCGAAGCGCTCTCGAGCAACGTGTTCAACGCCAGCGTCACAGCCCGTCCGAAAATGGCGCTTCCGGTAGGCGAGATGTTCATCGATGCATCGTTCGCTTACAGCGCCGTGCAGCGCAACCGTATCCACGACTTCGTGGGCGCCGGCAGCATCGGTTACCGGATGGACTACGTGTCCGTTCAGGTAGGCGGTTTTTACCGCGCGATGGCGTCGTACGACCGCGAGTGGCACTCGGAAGAGGAGTATATGTGCGAGCCTTTCAACCTGCTCTACCGCATCTCTGCCAACGTGCGTCCGCTCTGCAGCCGCTGGAATATCTACATGGGCATGGCCAACTACAACGAGACGCAGTATGAGCGCATGTGGCAGCCCCTTTTCTTCGTGGGCGGCTACTACGATTTCAAGCCCAAGAGCAGCTTCGAATACGAATACAACGCCGCCTCGCATTTCCGCCTGCTGGCGGAGCTCACGGTTAAGCCCACCGGCATGTTCCACCTCGACGCATCCTTCTACGGCGCACGCGCCAAGGTAGGTTTCGCTTATAAATTCTGAGCACGATGAAAAAACTGACTATTATCCTCCTGGCGATATTGGCCCTCACTTCGTGCAAGCAGGGCAACCTGGATATGCTCGGCATGTTCTACACCAAGTCGGACGACGCCGACGAGCGTTTCATCCAATCGGAAGAATGGAACAACGAGCACCCGATGGCAACCGTGTCCGTGGCTTCCGACAACTACCGCATCTACACGATGACCGACATCCACGTAGACACCACCACCCTCAACCTGGACACCTTCACAGCTGCATTCCTGCAAGATGTACAGTCGACTCAAACGCTTACCGCCCCTTTCTGCTTCTGCCTCGGCGACGTAATCAATGCCGTCAACAACTTCCCGAAGTTTCAGGCATATATCACGAAGATAGAGAATGCCGGACTCCGGGTATATGGCACGCCCGGCAACCACGACCTCTACTACGACCAGTGGGAGATTTACCGCTCCTATTGGCACACCTCGCACTTTCCGCTGGTAGTGCAGACGCCGTCGGGCAAGAGAGACCTTTACGTCTTCGTTGACTCTTCGAGCGGCACCCTCGGCAAGCTGCAGACCGAATGGCTCCGCAGCCTCCTCAAAGAGGCGTCGGGCGAGGGCTATCGCCACATCGTAGTGTGCACACACACCCATTTCTGGAAGAAAGACCAGAGCCAGGGACACACCTCCGACTTCGCCCTAGAGGAGACCTACGAGCTGGCCGACATGTTCGGTCAATACGGCGTTGAGCTCGTTATCCAGGGCCACTCGCACAACCGCAATGTGCAGCAATTCAAGCACGTGACCTACCTCCGTCTGGATGCGATGGAAGACCACTATTACAACGCCTTTTACACCATCTTCTCCGTAGGCGAGCGCATCGTGTGGGACTACGTGCCCGTCGGCCCGCAGACGCACGAAGACAACTGTCCGCGCGTGGAAGGACTCTGATTGGCCCGCTTTTTGCAAATATTCATCAAACTAACATAATTCATTCTAACACTTCTAACACCAACACAATTATGCGTAAACTTTTTATTCTTCTCCTGGTTGCGCTTCCGCTCATGATTAGCGCACAGACCCAGTCGTTCAAGATCTACGGTGGTGCTGACCATCAGACTTATCTCGGCAAATTCGACGCTCCTGCCAACGATGCAGAGTCGATCTGGAACCAGAACGGCAAGTTCGGCAACAAGAACAACGCCTTCTCCATCTGGAACCAGAAAGGCGAATACGGCAACCCGGAAAGCGCACTCAGCCCATGGGCAGCTCCTTCCGCTCAGAGCCCCGTTCTCCGCGACGACAAGGGCAACGAGCTCCCCTTCTCCGCAGCTTGCGACAACCAGCAGGTGCAGTTCGTTGTAATGTTCTACTCTACCATTCTCGACGGCTCGTACAACCTCCAGTATTGGTTCAACAGTATCTTCGCCGACACCTATCAGGAAGAGTACGACATGAAGTATTTTGCACCGAAAGAGATGCTGGAGTAAGAGCGGCTCTTTCGAAGTATAACAGGAAAGAGATGCTGGAGTAATATCCTAGATGTACTAGTTGTTCTAGCTCTACTAGACAGAAATAAGGCCCGCGCACATGCGCGAGCCTTATTTTATTTTACAGTGTCGAAGTCTGCGTTGACCGCTTATTTCTGAGCACCGAGGATGGTATACACCACGCCGTTCTTGCGGATGTAAAGCTGACCGTCTTGAATGAACTTCTCTGCAGCGGCAGTCTCCACATTGTCGAGTGCGGAAGTCGGGAGGAGTTCGTAGGTAGCGCCGGATACGGTCTCGATCAGATTGATCTCAGCCTTGTCTTCGGTAGCAGCCTTGTAGTAGTGCTGAAGGACGCTCTTAACAGCCACCTTGTCGCCCACCTTGAGATCGGCACCACCCTTCACGCGGTAAGCCTCGAAGTTGTAAGTCGGGTTGGCCATGTTGTCGCACATGAAGAAGGAGATGTTGTTGTATTGCTCGCTGTAAACGGTAGCGATGCTGTCTACGAAACCGGTTACGATGAAGGTGTCGAGCGAGAGAGCGCCGTTGTTGAGCTCCATGCCGGCAGCCACAGCCTCAGCTACGGTAGCGTTGATGATCTGGGGCTCATACTGATTGGCGTTCTTGCCTACGATCCATGCCTTGCCGCCGTTGAACTCGATCTTGGTGTTGTTGTAATTGGTAAGACGGCCGAGGAAGCGAACGGTATCACCTACGGCTGCATAATCGTCGCCCTGGAGGGTGATGTTGTAGCCTTCGAGGATCTTGTTGTCAGCCTCGCAGGTGAGGTCGATGGTCTGGGTGTGGTAGGTATCGTTGCCGGCAGCAGCCATGGTAACAACGCCGGTTACGTCGTAGTAGTCGTCGCTCACGTCGCCCGAATTGAGCGCCTCGCCGATAGCGATAGCGTCGCAAACGTCGACAACGGTGGTGTCACGGACAACGGACACACGCTGAATGATGGTCACGTCGCCATTCTTCATCTCGGCGGTAGTGCCGCCGTAGTTCATCAGGAAACCTACGATCTTTACCTTATCGCCCACGTTGAGCGGAGTCTGGTCGTCTGCCGGCAGGTTGCCCCAATACGATTGGAAGGTCTTGGTAGTACCCGGTTCATCGTCCATCCAGAAAGACTGCTGACCACGGCTTACGGTGCCGTTAGTATTGGTAACGTAGCCTACAATCGATACGGTATCCGTACCTGTTTCACCGCTCTGAAGAGCCAAAGCGGCAGAATAAGCCTGAGCACAAGTCATATCCGTAATAGCAGCGCTCATGCTCATTGCAGCAAATGCTGCTGCAAAAAGAGTAACGATTTTCTTCATTGTTGCAATATTTTATTAGTTGTTCTGTTATTCTGCAGTTTCCTCTTCGGGTTCGGCGATGAGGAGGTTCTGAATCTCCCACGTAGGCGCAGAGGGCACCTCGATGCCGTCGAAGTCGGTCTTGTAGCGGAAGGCTATCACGATGGCCTTGCCGTTGTATTCGCTCAAGTCGAAGATGCCGGAGGTGAGGAAGGTCCAGTTGGAGCCGTCGGGCAATTCGGCCGGGAACTCGAGTTTCTTCCACTCGGTGGTGGTCACGTCGCCGGTGAAGTTGTCTGTGATCATCACGCTGAGCCAGGTGGGGTTGTCGGTAGTGTTGCCATAGCGGACGGCATTCATATACGACATCTGAGGCTGTACGGATTTCTTGAGGCGGATGGTAGGCGAAATCAGCCAATCCTCTACGCGGTGGTTGACGGAGCTGACGTAAGCCGAAGCCGTTGCACCATAAGCAGCCTGATAGCGCCATACGTAAGAGAGGCCGTCGAGCGCCACGTGCTGGATGAAGAACTTGCCGAGGCCCTCGCCCACGAAGGCTTGCTTCAGATAGGTAGAGAAATTCGCAATCCACTGATTTCCTTTCACTTCAAACGACATCTCTTCCTGCACGTAGCCGCTGGTCATCACAAAATCGGAGCCGTCGTAAACCCACTCATCGGCCGTGAAGCCGGTGGCGGTATTGTATGCCACGAGGAAAACCTGATCGGCTGCGGCATACGGATAAGTAGCGCGGAGCCATGTGCCAACGGTAGTCTCCGGATTGCTTACGGAAGCCGAACCGAGGGCATCGTAGACGCTCTGCGGAAGAGCTACGGCTGCCGTGAGCTGGTCGTTCTGATAGAGCGCCCAACCGGCTTCTCCGAGCTGATAGATAACGTATTTGTAGAGTGTATCCTGCGGAGCGGCTGATGCACGGCGGGGAGCCGGAGCGGCTGCGGGCGTGCTGCTCACGAAGACGGCATTGGTGATTTGCGGAGCTCCCGAAGTCTCGGAATAGCGGCCTTTGAGCACGATACGGTCGCCCAGCTGGAGGTTCTCGCTCTCCCATACCTTGGAGCCGTCTTCATGCTTCATGCTGTAGATGAGGATGGAGTCGCCCGAAGTCTCGTCTTTGAGGTAGAACTGACCGGTAGCCTTGGCTACTGCCGGCTTGAAATAGCCGACGATGCCGTGCAGCTGGTGCTCGGTCGTCTCCTTGGCCGAGAGGATCTCGCTCACGGAGCACTCGTAGGAGAGGAACGGCATGATCGACTCCGGCTCGGTAGGCAGATAAGCGTATTTCACTACCATGATCTTGCCGCTCTGGGCCGTAGGGAATTTGCCGGCAAGGAAATCCGCTACAGCACCTTCCGTCTCGGGCGAAAGGTAGAGCGCGCCGTGTCCGTTCCAGATGGCTTCATAGTCGCTGAGCGAGAGCGAGTAACTGCTGGCGGAAGCAAACTGCTGTACGGCTTTCGTCTTGCCTTCGAAGAGGCGATAAGAGAGGTTGCAGAGCGTGCCGTTGTCAAGATAAGGAAATTTATCGGCAAGGAAAGCACCCGCATACATGTCGGCCGAAGCCTCTTCGGTGAAGCACTTGCCGGTGCCGATAGCGAGGAGGGCGCGGTAGGCGGTGGAGTCGTCGTCCATAGCGAGCGCCTTGGCCTGATTGGCTGCATGCTTGGCGATAGCCGCATAGTCGTCGTCGGAGAGCGTGTACGTCATTCCCGGACGGATATCCTCCGGCGCATAGCCGCCATTATCGAGCTGCTTGTCGTCGAAGAAGTCGCGGCAGGAGGGCATCAGAAGCAGGACTGCAAGAGGAAGTATATAGAGAAATTTCTTCATGTCTGTACGTTTTTTCATTTGTTGCAAGAGTTAGGGGATCAGAAAGCCAACTTCAGACGGAGGTTCCACTGACGGCCCTTGTTGTAGAAGAAATAGATGTTGTCCTTGGTGTTTTCGGCAATCGACTGGGTAACAGTAGAAGCCGACCATGCCTTCTCGATGTAAGTCTGGCCGAGCAGGTTGGTCACGTTGCCCGCGAGGGTAGCGCGGAAGGGGCCCATGTCGAATGTATAGCTCACGCGAGCGTCGAGTGCACCGCCTACGGGGCACTTATACGGCTCCACGATATTGACGGTCTTACCCACGGTAAGGTTCGAGCCCGAGAAGCTGTAATAGGAGTAGTTGCGGTCGTAGAGCGTATATTCAGCGCCTACGCGGAAGCCCTTGAACGGCTTGAAAGTGAGGCCGAGCGAAGCGGTTGTCTGCGCCTGGCCGCCCACGTGGATATCCTCGAGGTTGACCTTCGCCCATGCATGCTCCATGCCTTCATCAGTGCAACCCGGAGTGGTCGGCACACCGGCGGAAGTGACAGCGTTGCCGTGCTCGTCGTAGATATAGCCGATCACGTCTTCACCCTTCCATCGCCAATCGCCGAGCGAGAGCATCGCATTGATTTCCATCCACTTGGTCGGGCGTGCTTTCATTTCCATCTCGAGGCCCATGTGCTGAGCATTCACGCCGGTCATGTTGATGTAGCCGGTCTCCTGGTTGTCGAGTGAGGTGCTCTTTGACATGGTCTTGTCCATCCAGCGGGTGTAGTAGCCGTTCACGAGCACATTGACGTATTCGTTGTGGAAGCCGTAGCCGATTTCCACGGAAGCAATCTTCTCGTTGGCAGCATTGCGGTTGAAGGCATGGCTGGTATTGGAAGTCATGAAAGCGCCGTTGAACTTCGGTGCGCGGCTGATGTAGCCGGCATTGACGAAGAGGTTGTTGTGTTTGTTGAATTCGTAGTTGACGCCGCCTTTGATCGTACCGCCGGCGAAGCCGATGGTCTCTGAGCGCTGATGCTCCTCATCGTAGTAGAAGCGGTCCACACGCCAGTAGCTGGTGTAAGAGAACGAACCGTTGATGAATGCGGAGAGTGCATCCTTTGCCCATTCGAGGGTAGCAAACGCGCCTTCCTGCATCACGTGGCCGGTATAATCGCGGTAAACGATGTCGCCCACGGTCTGCTTCTGATAGGTCCACGAGGGATCGTTGCGATGCACGTTGTTGGCTGCATTCACGGAGTTGGCGCGGGTTGCGTCGATGAAATAAGCGCCGCTCATGAGGTCGCTGATCACTGCCGTGTGGATGCCCTCGTAGTAACGGAGGTCAACACCGGCCGTCAGGTCGAGGTGTTCATCGAGGAACTTGTTGTTGTATGTTGAAACGAGGCCATACCAGTTGTGGTAATTGCGGTTCTCGGCGATGATAAGCTGCGAGCCGTTCTCCGAAGCCGCATTGACATTCTCCACAGCACCATAATCGAAAGTGCCGTCCGGGCGACGGAAAGTAGTGCATAGCACACCGTTGTAGGCACCGCGGGTGAGATCGGAATAGGCGTACTGCGAATACGGACTTGCCTCGGCGGTGTAGCCGAAGCCACGACCGATAGAGGTGTAAACCGATGTGGAGAGCGACGATTTGTAATCGATCTGCCAAACATGGTTGAGCGAAATCTGCGGCTTGTGATACTGATTGTAGTTGGCGCCTTTCTGCTTGCCGTTATTGCCGTAGCCATAGGCTGCATTGTAGCGGCGGTAGTCCATGCCGTCGGTCATATAGCGTCGTACGTTATTCCACTCGGCAAGCGTGAGCGCACCCGAACTGCCGGAAGGACGCTGCCAGTGGCCCTGCGGCGCACCGAAGCCGGTAAGCGAGAGCTGATGGTTGTCGTTGATTCGCTTGGAGATATTGGCGAAATAGCTGTAGCCGCTGTAAGAAGTGCCCTGGATATAGCCGTCGCCCCAGCTCTTGGAGCCGAGCACGGTAAGCGCCCAACCGCTCTTCATCAGGCCGGTAGATACGGAGAAAGCCACCTTGTTGGCGCCGTCGTTACCCATGGAATACATCATGAAGCCGCCACGTTTGGCATCAATACCTTTAGTTACGATATTGATCGTGCCGCCCACCGAAGGAGCTGACACTTTCGAAGCACCCATACCGCGCTGCGTCTGCATGGTGCTGGTCACGTCGGAGAGGCCCTGCCAGTTCGACCAATACACCGTGCCGCCTTCCATATCGTTCATCGGCACACCGTTGATCATGGTAGCTACGTTGGTGTTGTCGAAGCCGCGCATCCAAATCTCGGAGTCACCCCAACCACCACCTTGGCCATTGGCATGCACACCCGGGGTATTCTTGAGCACTTCGGGGAATTCCTGACCGCCCAGGCGTTCTTCAATCTCGAGCGAAGTAACCTGGCTGACTGCTACCGGCGTCTTGCTGGCGCGTGCCATCTGGCCGGTAATCGTTACGTCTTGCAGGGTCACGGCTTCGCTCTCGAGCTTCAGCACACCCATATTGCCGGCTTTCTTAGCCGGAATCTCAAGCGTCTTGTAGCCCACGTAGGAAAGCTGGAGTTTGGCTCCCTGCTGCACGGTGAGGGTAAAATTGCCGTCGATGTCGGTCACAACACCGTTGGTCGTACCCACCTCAAGAATGCTCACACCGATCAGAGGATCGGCATTATCGGCATCCTGAACCGTTCCTGTCAGTTTGATGCCTTGCGCATACATGCAAGCGCACGCGAAAAGCAGGAAAAAGAAAGAAAGGATTTTCTTCATACGTTTATTGAAATTTGTGTTATTTGATATATTATCCGAAATATACTGTATTTCCGATGCAAAGATACAACTAATTTCTCAAATTAGCAAGTCCCTGCTCCATTATCCGACAAAAAAACAGCCGCTCCCCGGAGGAAACGGCTGCTGCGCTTTTAGATAAGAAGCCTATGGCTTATTTTACCTTCTCTACGATAGCCTTGAATGCTTCAGGCTGGTTCATAGCGAGGTCAGCAAGCACCTTACGGTTGATAACGATACCTGCCTTGTGGAGAGCGCCCATAAGCTGGCTGTAGCTCATGCCTTCGAGGCGAGCAGCAGCGTTGATACGCTGAATCCAAAGAGCACGGAAATTGCGCTTCTTATTCTTGCGATCGCGATAAGCATAGGTCAGACCCTTCTCCCAAGTATTCTTGGCTACGGTCCAAACGTTAGCACGACCTGCGAAATTGCCTCTGGTGAGGCTCATGATCTTTTTACGACGGTTGCGGGAAGCAACGTGATTTACTGATCTTAGCATAAATTTTTTTGTTTTTGATTGCTAGCGACGCTCTATTACAAGCGTTCTTTCGTTTTGCTAGACATTCGTTAATAAATAAAGTTTCGTTTGTCGCTGATTAGCGGAGAAGAAGCATTTCCTTTACTGACTTGAGGTTAGCCTCGTTGATGAGACCCATGTGAGTCAGGTTACGTTTTTGCTTTTTGGTCTTCTTGGTCAGAATGTGACTCTTGAACGCATGCTTGCGACGAATCTTACCTGATCCGGTAAGCGTAAAACGCTTTTTAGCACCGGAGTTAGTCTTTACTTTTGGCATTTTGTTTTGAATTTAAATGTTGTTTATTAAATTGACCCCCTCAGGCAGCCTTAGCCCAGGGAGACGTTGTCTTTCTTATTTCTTCGGCATGAGGTTTACGATCATGCGCTTGCCTTCGAGCACCGGCACACGGTCGGGTTTGCCGTATTCTTCCAAATCCTGGCAGAAGCGCGCCAAGAGAAGTTCGCCCTGCTCCTTGAAGAGGATAGAGCGTCCTTTGAAGAACACGTAAGCCTTCACTTTCGATCCTTCTTTCAAAAACTCGATGGCATGCTTGAGCTTGAAATTATAGTCGTGCTCATCGGTCTGCGGTCCGAATCGGATCTCCTTTATTACCACCTTAGCCGAGTTGGCCTTTGCCTCTTTCTGCTTTTTCTTCTGCTGATAGAGGAACTTCTGGTAGTCGAGGATTCGACAAACCGGGGGATTGGCAGAGGCGCTGATTTCCACAAGGTCGAGTTCCTGCTCATCGGCGATGCGCATCGCCTCCTGATAGGTATAAATACCTTGCTCTACATTGTCGCCTACAAGGCGAACTTCCTTCACGCCACGAATCTTGTCGTTGATTCGGTTAGGCATCTCTTTTTCGCGGGGACGACGATTGTCGCGCGGCCCGCCGTTTTGCGGATTTGCTATAGCTTTTCCCTCCTAAATTGGTTGATAATAAATTAGTTACATCGATTTGCCAACCGGACACACCAAGCCCTTTTGACATTTCAGCCGACAAAATTACTGTTTTTTTTTGAACTGACCAAATTTTTTTATAAAAAATATGCACTTTTTCGCATTTTTCGTCTCAAGCTTGCTTAAATAAAATATTTACACTATCTTTGCAACTGATTTTGGGGTATTCCGCACATCGCGAAACACTTCTCATCGGAAGAAATTATCATCATAAATAATACACTATTATGAAACTCACTAAACTTTTTGCAGCATTCATGCTGATTGGCGCAGTTGCATTCGCATCCTGCAATCCTATTCCTGAAGATCCGGACGGTCCGGGCAACGGCAATAACAATGATACCACCCAGGTAAATCCTGGCA
>JAGHUE010000066.1 GCA_018064985.1 Candidatus Colicola faecequi
CGACGTGGTGGTTTGCGCGATGCGCAACATGCACTATCTTATGTCAGTCGTCGGTAAGACTTCGGTAAGACTTACATAAGAAG
The DNA here is from genome assembly GCA_018064985.1 of Candidatus Colicola faecequi. Lineage (GTDB taxonomy): Bacteria > Bacteroidota > Bacteroidia > Bacteroidales > Paludibacteraceae > Colicola > Colicola faecequi. Next base: position 84 of record JAGHUE010000066.1, read on the forward strand.
TGCGTAAGACTTTCATCAGACCCGCATCATGCCTTTTTATGGACTATCTTTCGCTTCCCCACTCCACTCCGCCGTTCTGCCGTCAAAAAAGTGCTATTTACCCAATTTACCCATTTACCGTATCCGTAATATACTATATATCAACTTCTTCTTCCTTTGGGTACTCGGGTAATTGGGTAAATCACATGCTTATGAGGATGTGCTCTATTTTTTGCTCAAGGAGCTATTTTATCCGCAAGGTATCAAGGTCTGCTATCGCAGACGTTGAAGCGGAATAGATAGCAGATGCCGGAAGCTTGTTTACGAGCATCGGATAGCGTATTCGCTTGGAGCCTTGGCTCTTGATACCTTGGCGGACATTTTGATTCGTGGGATTCGTCCGATTCGTGGTTAATCTTCCCGCTAGGGTTTCTTTAAGCAAATCCGAGTGTTCTTTCTCGCTATCGCTCGACCGTGAATGTTAGGGTTTACGTTGACCATCATTGGGTTCTTATCGGGTTATTAGTGTGTTGTTATTGGGTTGTTCCCCTGCCGCTATAAGTCTTCTGTTTATCTTGTTATTTGCCAATAAAGTGCCATGGCATTTTGGCACTTTCCAGCAATCTTCGGCCCTAGCGCTGCGCGGCAAAGTGCCATAGTGCCATGGCACTTTTCTCGCACAAAACATGTCGTTTGCCTTCTTGCCTTCCTGCCATTTTGGTCTAATCGGCTGTCTGTCATCTATATACATGTAAGAGGGCAGATGGCAACAGGGCAAATCGTACTTTTTTTCCGGAGTGCGCGGACGCACTTCCATGCGACTCATTCCGTTACTACATCCCTACTACTGCCTGCTCTTTCAGAGTCCCTGTTTGGCCCTTTTCTTCCTTCAGTCATCCTACATGCATCCTACGCTCTAACGACCTAACACTCTCTCACTCTTTTTATGCAACAAAGGCCTCGGCATGAGCCGGGGCCTTTGTTGTGTGAATGCAGCGGAAAAACGCCGCGGAGGAGACGGTAAAACGAGAGGGGGCGATCAGAGGCTCCACTCGAAGGAGTCTTTGCCGTCTTTGATGTTGAAACCGAGGGCGGTGAGTTCGTTGCGGATCTTGTCGGACGTAGCCCAGTCTTTGTTGCGCTTAGCCTCCAGACGCATGTTGAGCAGCATGTCTACCGCACCCTTGTAGGCATCGAGGTTCTGGCCGGCAGCCGAAGCATTGTCAGCCTCCAGACGCAGACCGAGGATATCGATGGCGAAGGTCTTCCATACGCTCTTGAGTTCCTCAAGATCGTCGGCAGAGATAGTGCCCTTGCCGTCGGCCACGGTGTTGATAGCCTTAGCCGAATCGAAGAGATGGGAGATGACGGTGGCCGACTGGAGATCGTCGCCCATCGCCTCTTCGCAACGCTCGCGGAGGCCCTTCACGTCGACCGTAGAAGCTGCAGCGGGCTGGAGCTTCAGGAGTCGCGCATACGCTTCGTTGATGCGCTGCAGACCCTTCTCGGCTGCCTCGAGGGCCTCGGAGGAGAAGTCTACCGTAGAACGGTAGTGCGCCTGCAGGATGAAGAAGCGGATGACCATGCCGGAGAAGGGCTTGGTGAGGAGCGGATGGTTGCCGGTGTAGAACTGCTCGAGGGTGATGAAGTTGTTGTAGGACTTGCCCATCTTCTTACCCGCGATGGTGATCATGTTGTTGTGCATCCAGTAGTGCACGGAATCATGACCGAGGGCCGCGCACGACTGCGCGATCTCGGCTTCGTGGTGGGGGAACATGAGGTCCATGCCGCCGCCGTGGATATCAAACTGCTCGCCGAGGTACTTGGTGCCCATAGTGGAGCACTCCATGTGCCAACCGGGGAAACCCTCGGACCAGGGTGAAGGCCAATGCATGATATGCTCGGGCGCCGCTTTCTTCCAGAGGGCGAAGTCGTAGGAGTGCTTCTTCTCGGCCTGACCGTCGAGCTCGCGCGTCTCCGTGACGATATCCTCGAGGTTGCGACCGGAGAGCTTGCCGTAATGGTAGTCCTTTGCATATTTCTCCACATCGAAATACACCGAACCGTTGGCCACATAGGCATAGCCGTTGTCCATGATTTTCTTCACGAACTCGATCTGCTCGATGATGTGTCCGCTGGCGTGGGGTTCGATCGACGGCGGGAGGACATTGAGGGCCTCCATGTCGCGATGATAGCGGTTGGTGAAATACTGCACCACCTCCATCGGTTCGAGCTGCTCGAGTCGTGCTTTCTTGGCAATCTTATCCTCGCCTTCGTCGGCATCGTGCTCGAGGTGACCCACATCGGTGATGTTGCGCACATAGCGCACTTTGTAGCCGAGATGGGTGAGATAGCGATAGAGGATATCGAAGGTGATGGCCGGGCGGGCGTGACCCAGATGCGCATCGCCGTAGACGGTAGGACCGCACACGTACATGCCCACGTGGGGCGCGTTGAGGGGCTTGAAAAGTTCCTTGGTGCGGGTGAGGGTGTTGTAAATAAAGAGATTGTTCATATCTTATTGAATATTAAGCATTTTATGTGTCTGGAGAGAGAGGCTCCAATGGGGGTTCGCGAGGCAATAATCGATCACCTCGGCGCAGTTGTCGGTGCGGACGCCGTCTTTCTCGATGCTGCAGGGCTGGAGGTAATAGCTCTCGGCATCGATCATGGAGAAATAGGGCTCCACGTCCTGTCCGGTGAAGACCACCTTGAGCTCGTCGGCCTCGCGGAGGACGATCTTGCTGCCCTCTTTCGGGGAGACGGTGACCCAGTCGATGTCCTTGGGCAGGCGGTGCGTGCCGTTCGTTTCGATAGCCACCACCTTGTCCCTCTCGTGAAGGGCCTCGATGAGGGCATCGTCGGCCTGCAGCGAGGGCTCACCTCCGGTGAGGATGATGAAGTCCGACGGGTATTCGTCGATGGCATCGAGGATGGCGTCGAGGCTCATCTCGGTGTACTGCTCAAACTCCGTGTCGCAGAAAGGGCAGCGGAGGTTGCAGCCCGCGAAACGGATGAAGACCGAGGGCATGCCTGTGTTGGCGCCTTCGCCCTGAAGGGAATAGAATATTTCGTTGATCTTATACATTCTTTTATTTCATAAAAGTAGGCACATTCTCTTCCTCCCCTTCGGGAGGGGAGGTGGAGCGAGCCCGAAAGCGAGCGACGGAGAGGCGTCAGTCTCTCTCGTAGATGGCCACGTTGCCTTCCGACTCCTGTACCGACACTTTGTAGCAGTTCTTCACGTGGTCGCAGATCCAGCGGGCGATGTTCTCGGCCGAAGGATTGACGTCGAGCACATCGTTGATGTACTTGTGGTCGAAGGTGTCTTTTACTATTTTCTTGATGTGGGTGAAGTCGGTGACCATACCGTCCTGATCAAGCTCTTTTGCTTTGCAAAAAACCACTATCTTCCAGTTGTGTCCGTGCAGATTCTCGCACTTGCTCTCGTAAGAGAGATTGAGGTTGTGCGCTGCGGAAATCGTCAGCGTCTTTTCTACGTAAAACATCGTTTTTATCAAATTACGCCCTTGCCCTTTCAGGGGAAAGGGTTAGGGGTTAGGGGCTTTATAAATCATATACAGTGTGATCTTCGATGCCGGCTTCGCGGAGGGCCTCTATGCGTTCAGTGCAGGTGCCGCACTTGCCGCAATGGTGCTCGCCGCCCTTGTAGCACGACCACGTCTCGGCGTAGTCGATGCCGAGTTGTTTGCCGTGGCGGGCGATGTCGGCCTTGGTGATGTTGGTGTAAGGGGCGAAGATGCGGATGCCGTCGTAAGTGCCGGCGGCGATGGCGTCGCTCATCGAGCGGACGAACTCGGGGCGGCAGTCGGGATAGATGGCGTGATCACCGGAGTGGTTGGCGAGCATCACGCAGTTGAGGTGGTGCGTCTCGGCCAGACCGGCAGCCACTGCCAGCATGATACCGTTGCGGAAAGGCACTACGGTAGATTTCATGTTCTCGTCGTCGTAGTTGCCCTCGGGTATAGCCTCAGCGCCCTGGAGCAGGCTGCTCTCGAAATATTTCCCGATGAAATCGAGGGGAATGATCAGATGCGGGATGCCGAGGCGCTCGCAATGGAGCTTGGCGAAAGCGAGTTCCTTATCGTTGTGATTGGAGCCGTAGTGGAAGCTGACGGCCTGCGCGATGCGGTCGTGATATTCATAGAGCATGGTGATGCTGTCCATGCCGCCCGATACGACTATGATGCTGTCCTTCATTTCAATGTGTAAATGAGTTAATTTGTAAATGAGTCAATTATGAGAGGACGTTGTTCATCTGTGCGATGAGGCGGGCCTGCTTGAGCGACTCGTGCTCGGCATCGGCATAGTTGGCGAACGGATAGATGGAAATGCCGCCGCGGGGCGTGAAGATACCGGTCACCTCGATGTACTTGGGGTCCATCAGGCGAACGAGGTCCTTCATGATGATGTTGACGCAATCCTCGTGGAAATCGCCGTGGTTGCGGAAAGAGAAGAGGTAGAGCTTGAGCGATTTGGACTCCACCATGCGTTCACGCGGGATATAAGAGATGATGATCTTGGCGAAATCAGGCTGACCGGTCTTGGGGCAGAGGGAGGTGAACTCCGGGCAGTTGAAGGTGACAAGATACTCGTTTTCTGGGTGTTTGTTGACAAAAGTCTCGAGCATTTCAGGCGCATAGTCGGTGGGGTACACCGTCTTTTTTTCGCCCAGGAGGCTCACTCCTTCCAGTTCTTCGTTTGTTCTCATTGTTTTCAGTTGTTTGCGGGTTGGAGGAGAGGAAAAACATTAGCTCTCCGGTTATTACAAGTGCAGATTACGGCAAATGTAATATATTCTGTCGGCAAAGTTAGTATATTTTTCTAAAATATACAAATCTTCGGCACTTTTTTTTCATTTTTCGGACATTATTTCTCTTTATGAAATAATTTTGGTAATTTTGCATCGTAATATATTCTTATTCGTTCACTACATTCGGATAAAAAGCGAAAAATATGATCATACTCAATATCGAAACATCTACCGATGCCTGCTCGGCAGCGCTGACGGAAGACGGCAGCGTGATGACCGACGCGGAAGGCAGGGCGCTCGCGCGCCTCACGCCCGAGAAGAGCGAGCACGCCCGGGAGCTGGCCGTAATGGCGCAGGAGCTCACGGAGGCCGCCCGCCGGATGGGCAAGACCATCGACGCCGTAAGCGTGAGTGCCGGTCCGGGCAGCTATACGGGTCTGCGTATCGGGGCCTCCACGGCCAAGGGCATCGCCTACGGCCTCCAGATCCCGCTGCTGGCTATCCCCACCCTGCAGATCATGGCCGCCAAAGCCAAGGCGCAGGGCGCAGAAGGAATGCTCTGCCCGATGATCGACGCCCGCCGCATGGAGGTGTACGACGCCCTGTATGACGGTGCGCTCGAGGAGCTGCATCCGGCAGAAGCCACGGTGGTGGACGGGCAGAGTTACAGCGAGTGGCTGGAGAAAGGACCCGTCTGCTTCTTCGGCAACGGTTCTGACAAATGCAAGGCCGTGCTGACGCACCCGAACGCCCGCTTCATGGAAGGCATAGTGCCCGATGCAGCATATATGGGCCGGCTGGCGGAAGCCGTTTTCGCCAAAGGCGATTTTGCCGACGTGGCCTACTGGACGCCCTTCTACCTGAAGGAATTCGAGGCCAAAGTGAGCGTCGTAAAAGGACTGAAATAAGTCCACTCCACGTCCACTGTAAGTCTACCCAATTGCAATCAAACAACTCAATCAATATTAACCCAAAAAAATCAAAAAAATCATGGAAGTAAAAGAACTCAAGCAGGCTTTTGCTGAAGCCTACAAGAAGG
>JAGHUE010000047.1 GCA_018064985.1 Candidatus Colicola faecequi
TCACCCGGTTGCCCTTTACCAGATGGCTCAGTCCGATGGAGAAATCCGTCAGCGAGAGCACGTCTTTCCGGTCGAGCGAGCAGAACCATTCGCGGGCTTCCTGAATCTTGCCGGCCGCGTAGATTCCGCCTATCAGGCTGCCGATGGAGCAACCCGCAATGCTGCTGATCTCATAGCCGCGGGCCATGAGTTCTTCTATTGCGCCGATGTGAGCCAAACCTCTGGCTCCGCCGGATGCGAGTACTAAAGCTACCTTTTTCGCCATCATAATAATAATTTCGTGCAAAATTACGAAATATTTTCCGAATACGCAAGACCTTCTCTCTTTTTCTATAAGAAAATGAGAAAACACTTGGATATATGATTTTTTTTTCTTAACTTTGCAGCGAATTGGTGGCAATGTGCCCCGTCCGCAATGGAAAAATAATCAAAAAGCAAAATATCATGGCAAAAGAAATCAAATTCAGTCTCGTTTACCGCGACATGTGGCAGTCTTCGGGCAAATACGTGCCTCGTAAAGACCAGTTGGCTAAAATCGCTCCCGTCATCATCGACATGGGTTGCTTCGACCGAGTTGAAACCAACGGCGGCGCATCCGAGCAGGTCAACCTGCTTTATGGTGAAAACCCCAACCAGGCTGTTCGCACCTTCACCAAGCCTTTCCATGAGGCAGGTATCCAGACGCATATGCTCGACCGCGGTCTCAATGCACTCCGCATGAACCCGGTTCCGGCTGACGTCCGCGAACTTATGTACAAAGTGAAGCATGCGCAGGGGACTGACATCACCCGTATCTTCTGCGGTCTCAACGACGCGCGCAACATCATCCCGTCTATCAAATGGGCTAAGGCTGCAGGTATGACCGCGCAGGCTACCATGTGTATCACCTATTCCGAGGTTCACACGGCCGAGTATTACATCAACCTTGCCGAGCAGCTCATCGAAGGTGGCGCGCAGGAAATCTGCCTCAAGGATATGGCCGGCATCGGTCGCCCTGCAATGCTGGGCACCATTGTTGCTGCCATCAAGGAGAAGCACCCCGACATCATCATCCAGTACCACGGTCATACGGGCCCGGGCTTCTCTGTTGCTTCCATGCTCGAGGTGGCAAAAGCCGGTGGCGATATCCTCGACGTGGCTATGGAGCCGCTCTCCTGGGGTAAAGTGCATCCTGATGTGATCACCATCCAGGCCATGCTCAAAGATGCCGGTTTCAAGGTGAAGGATATCAATATGAAGGCATACATGGAAGCACGTTCGCTCACTCAGTCCTTCATCGACGATTTCCTCGGCTATTGGATCGACCCGAAGAACTCCCTCATGACCTCCCTCCTCGTGGGCTGCGGTCTGCCGGGCGGTATGATGGGCTCCCTCATGGCCGACCTCAAGGGCATGCATGCCGCTATCAATATGAACCTCGCTAAGCGTGGTGAACATCAGTATACCGAAGACGAACTCCTCGTAGAGCTCTTCAACGAAGTACAGCGTATCTGGCCGATGCTCGGTACTCCGTGCCTCGTTACCCCGTTCTCGCAGTATGTGAAGAACGCGGCCCTTATGAATCTCTACAGCCGCTCGATGGGCGAACCGGCATTCACCCGCATGGACCCCGCTATGTGGGGCATGATCCTCGGCAAATCGGGCAAGCTCCCCGGCAAGCTCGCTCCGGAAATCATCAAGCTCGCCGAAGAGAAGGGCTTCGAGTTCTATACCGGCGACCCGCAGGCGCTCTATCCGAATCAGCTCCCGCACTTCATCGAAGAGATGGAGAAGCTCGGCTGGGATCGTGGTCAGGACGACGAGGAGCTCTTCGAGTTCGCTATGCACGAGAAGCAGTATCGTGAATACAAGTCCGGTCAGGCCAAGGAGCAGTTCAATAAAGACCTCCTCGAACGTATGGAGAAGGCAGCACAGGGCGGCAAGCAGATCGTCTTCCTCTCCGATGCCGACAAGCGCGCTATCCATCATCCTACCAGCGAACCCCTCGAGGCGCCGCAGGCAGGTAAAGTGCTCTGGGAGCTCGATTTCAACGAAGACTCCAAGGCACCGGCACATGGCACATTCTTCAAGAAAGGCGATGTGGTTTGCTACTTGCAGACCCAGAGTGGAGTGGAGGCTGTTCGCGCCTTCGAGCACAGCCGCCTCGTCAACGTACAGAAGCAGCAGGGCGACAAGGCTGTCAAGGGCGACGTCATCGCTTGGATGGAGAAAGCCGACCTTGTAGAGGAACTCGCTACCGGTGTGAAAGAAGCTGCCAAGAAAGTGAAAGATGCACTCGCTGATCTTACCCATAAGGCCGATACCAAGCTCGCTGAAGCCGTAGAGGGTTCCAAGTGGAACAAGAAAGGCGAACTCAAATAACCCTGATACAAACAGAAAAACACATTTAATTTTTTTTCGTATGAAAAAGCAATATAATTTCAATGCGGGCCCGTCTATTCTCCCGCAGGAAGTGATCAAGAAAACGGCTGAAGCCGTTATCGATTTCGAAGGCCACGGCCTCTCTATTCTCGAAATCTCCCACCGCGCCAAGTATTTCCAGCCCGTTGTCGACGAGGCGGAGGCGCTCTTCAAGGAACTGCTCAACATCCCTGAAGGTTATCGCGTGATTTTCCTCGGTGGTGGCGCTTCGCTCCAGTTCTGCATGGTGCCTTACAACATGCTCGGCAAGAAAGCTGCTTACCTCAACACCGGCGTATGGTCGAAGAAGGCCATCAAGGAAGCCAAGGCGTTTGGCGAAGTGGTAGAAGTGGCTTGCTCGGCTGATAAGAACTTCACCTATATCCCGAAGGACTACGAGATCCCGCAGGATTGCGATTATTTCCATATCACTACCAACAACACCATCTACGGTACCGAGCTCTCCGACGAGGCACTCCAGGATATATATAATAAGGTTGGCAACGTGCCTCTGATTGCCGATATGTCGTCCGACATCCTCAGCCGTCCGATCGATGTTTCCAAGTATGCCATCATCTACGGTGGTGCACAGAAGAACCTCGCTCCTGCAGGTGTTACCTTCGTCATCATCCGTGAAGACGTGCTCGGCAAGGTAGAGCGCCATATTCCTACGATGCTCGACTACCGCACCCATATCGATGGCGGTTCCATGTTCAATACGCCTCCTGTGCTGCCTATCTACTCGGCGCTCCTTACTCTCCGCTGGCTCAAGGAGTTCGGTGGTGTGGAAGCTATCGAGAAGCGCAACATCGAAAAGGCACGCATTTTGTATAAGGCTATCGACGAGAGCCGCCTCTTTGAGGGACCGGCTGTTCCGGAAGACCGCAGCCGCATGAACGTGCCGTTCGTGCTCAAGGCTGAATACCAGGATCTTCAGGACGAGTTCCTCAAGTTCGCTGCCGAAGAGGGTATGGTCGGCATCAAGGGCCACCGTCTCGTAGGCGGTTTCCGTGCTTCCATCTACAATGCCATGGACGTTGAGGGCGTTGAAGCGCTCGTCAAGTGCATGAAAGATTTCGAAGCCAAACATTGATTCATCTGTTCAACTGTTCATACACATATGAGTAAAGTATTAGTAGCTACCGAGAAGCCGTTTGCCAAAGTGGCTGTCGACGGCATTCGTGAAGTAGTGGAGAAAGCAGGCATGGAGCTTGCCCTCCTGGAGAAATATACGCAGAAAGAGCAGCTCCTCGAAGCAGTTGCCGACGCTGACGCTCTCATCGTCCGCTCCGATATTGTCGATGCTGCTGTGCTGGATGCTGCTAAGCAGCTCAAGATCGTGGTTCGTGCCGGTGCCGGTTACGACAACCTCGATCTCGCTGCCTGCACCGAGCACGGTGTCGTTGCCATGAACACCCCGGGCCAGAACAGCAACGCTGTTGCCGAACTCGCTCTCGGCCTCATGGTATATGCCGTTCGCAACTTCTACAACGGCACCTCCGGCACCGAACTCATGGGCAAGACCCTCGGCATCCATGCCTTCGGCAACGTGGGCCGCAACGTGGCTCGCATCGCTAAGGGCTTCGGCCTGAAGGTGATCGCCTTCGACGCTTATTGCCCCGACGAGGCGATGCTCAAGGAAGACGTTACGCCTGTTCATTCCGTAGAGGAGCTCTACACCCAGTCCGACATCGTTTCGCTTCACATCCCTGCTACGCCCGAGACCAAGCAGTCCATCAACCATGCCCTCCTTTCCCGCATGCCGAAGGGTGCATTGCTCGTCAATACCGCTCGCAAGGAAGTGATCAACGAAGCCGAACTCATCATGCTCATGCAGGAGCGCTCCGATT
>JAGHUE010000121.1 GCA_018064985.1 Candidatus Colicola faecequi
TAATCTGCGGCATCTGAGCCGGCTGTAATTCTTCTAAAAAGTGCATAAAAGAAACAAGTTAAGGGGGTGAAACAAAAATTTTTGTGCAATTATAGCAACAAAAATGTGAATATCCAAATTTTAAGACAAAAAAAGTGCATTCCCGAAAAGGAACGCACTTTTTTGAGAGGATAAGAACTCCAAAAGAGGCAGATCAGCGCTTGAGCTGCTCGTTGGAGATGACATGATCGTCGGCTATGCCGGAGAGAATCTCAATCTCCACACGACGGTTCATCTGGCGATGTTCGTCGGAATCGTTCGGAACAATCGGATCCTTCTCGCCATGACCTTCCGTCTCGATTCGCTTGCCATCAATACCACGGTCGATCATCTCCTTGCGGACACTGCGTGCACGGCCCTCGGAAAGCTTCTGGTTGTACTGGTCGGAAGCCACATCGTCGGTATGGCCGATGATCTTGATACGCATATCCGGATTCTCAACCAAGAGGTTGTAGAGGAGCTGGAGCGCATCTTCGGAGGTAGGCAGAATCTTAGTCTTGTCGGTAGCGAAGAACATGTTCTGCAAAATGAACTTGCGCAGAAGTTTCGGCTCGAGCTTCAGGTTCTTGAGCTCCGTAACATTGAGCACGGAATCGCAGGCACCGATATAACCACGCGACTCGGCACATACGTAGTAGCGCTTGCGGCCGTCGAGCACAGCCGACAGCATATTGGCAGCAGAATCAACGTTGGCGGTGGTGATCACGTTGCCGCGCTCATCGTAAAGCGTAATCGTAGCGCCAACAGGGCGACCGGACTTGGCATCGGTAGTGACCACATTGAGCGTCTGCTCGGGATAGAGCGCTACGTAGATAGTGTCGAACTTATCCTGGTGCGTATAGACCATGCTGTCGGGGAAATAGCCCGGATGGCTGACGTTGACCTTATATTTGCCGGCCGGCATCGCCTTGCCCACACGGCCGAACTTCGCATCCGTTGCACGATCGAGCTTCTGCTTGGGCTGATCCGTATTCTGAATGAGCACACGGGTATTGGCCAGCGTCTTCGCAGTAAGCTGATCAGTCACGTATGCATAGAGGAACGGATTGGCCATAGCACCCTTCTTCGGCGCTTTCTTCGGAATCTCGTACATAATGGCGAACTTCACACCGAGGAGGAAATTGTTGAGCTTACTGTCCTGAAGCGGAGCGTAGACCAGCATGGAATGAGGCGTGAGGTCCGACGCGCTGTTGAAGGCCACCAAACCGCCGGTAGATGCGTCCGAAGCAAACGGAACGGGATTGGCCGAATAGGGTTCGCGGATATTCATCAAGCCGTAATCGGCAAAGAAAGATAGGCGGTAGTGAAGCTGCTCTTTGAACGTGCGACGGAGATGGAGCTCACGATAGCGGGCATCACGGTCCATATTCTTAATCTCTTTCTCATCGGCCCAGGCGCGCTTATACATGTTGATACCCAGTTACAACGAGAGCTTTGCATTGATGGGCTATCAGCCCATCAATGC
>JAGHUE010000113.1 GCA_018064985.1 Candidatus Colicola faecequi
AAGAAGACCTCATCGCCGGGCACGAAGTCCGACTTGCTGTACTCGGTAGCAATGGTTTTCTTCTGGGGAGCTGCCGGTTTAGCTGCCACGCCGGCAGCGGGCTGCTTGGCGCCACACTCGTCGCAGAACTTACCCGTATTGCCGGTCTTTCCGCACTCGGGGCAGGTCCATCCGGAAACTGCAGGAGCCTGAGGTGCAGCTTCTTCTGCAGGAGCCTCTACTTCTGACGTTTCGTCCTCAGCAGTCTTTTTGTAGGTCTTCGGATCAAGCGCTTTATCAACACTCTCTTCAACCGTGCGGGTTACGCGGTTTTCGACGCCTTTCTTCGCCGCATCGGCTGCCTTATCCACCAAGTTCTTGAAGAATTGTGCATTTGCCTGCTGAACGCCACCCATCATGAGTGCGGCAAGCAAAAGAAAGTAAAACTTTTTCATATGTTTCTGTTTTTGATTAAATCTGTAATAAATGAACAGTTGTTCATTTCGCAAAGATAGCAAGAAAATCCCGTTCTGGCAATGGCTAAAGATACATTGGCAAAAAAAGGGGCATTTTTTGACGTTTGAGGAGCTGATTTTTACGTTTTGTTAATTGGGAAGCCTCAATCGTTGACTACCTCAAGGCGGTAGAGCTTGTCTCCACGATGGAGAAGTTTATCGGTTTTGAGGGAAAAATAGACGCCCTTGATGGCTTTTCGCGGGGAGGCGTTTTCCGTAAGTGCCGGAGCCTCTGCCAGATCAATACCGTTGGCCTTGAGACTGGCGCGACTCTGCTTGAGGTCGATACGAATATCGGAAAGGATCCCTTCGTAAGCACCCGTTGTCTCACCGGTAACGAGGAACTCCTCTCCCTCGTGAATCTCGGACGCTTCGACCAGGATTTCGGCTACGCCGATCTGCTTGAAATAGTTGGTGACTTTACCGACATACACTTTCTTGCGGGTAGCGAGACTGCCGTAGCGACGAGTCCATTCTCCAAGACGCTGGCCCAGATAATAACCGTTCCACCAACCTCGGTTGAACACACGAGCCAACTGCTCGGACCACGCCTCGAGTTTGTCGTCGATAGTGGGGAGCCCCTGTGCACGAAGGGCCTCGTTTTCCTCATCCGAACGGGAATACTCTCCTGCCTCGTAAGCGGCAATAGCCTCTTTGTAGCAGGAAACGACCGTGCGTACATACTCCGCACCACGAGCGCGACCTTCAATCTTGAAGACCGTAACGCCCGCATCAAGCATCTTGTTGAGGAAATGGATGGTCTTGAGGTCTTTGGGCGACATGATATACTGGTTGTCGATGTCAAGTTCGTTGCCCGTTTCCTTATCACGGACCGTATAACCTCGACGGCAAACCTGCACGCAAGCTCCGCGATTGGCAGAGGCGTTGTAGTTGTTGAGCGAGAGGTAGCACTTGCCGCTGACCGCCATGCAAAGGGCACCGTGGCAGAACATCTCGATGCGGATGAGTTGCCCATGACGACCGCGGATATCCTGCTCAATGATGTCGCGATGGATAGAAGCCACCTGCTCCATATTTAATTCGCGCGCGAGGACAACCACATCGGAGAACTGCGCATAAAAACGGAGTGCTTCGGTGTTGGCAATATTGAGCTGCGTAGAGAGATGCACCTCCACTCCTACCTGATTGGCATACTGCATGACGGCAATGTCGGAAGCAATAATGGCGTCAAGGCCGGCTTCTTTGGCATTGTCGACAATGGTGCGCATGAGCGGCAGGTCTTCAGGATACATGACGGTATTGAGCGTGAGGTAGGTGCGGACACCCGCTTCACGACAGCGACGGACGATGGTATGGAGGTCGGCAGTAGTAAAATTGGCACTACTGCGAGCTCGCATGTTGAGGTATTCTATACCGAAATAAACAGAATCGGCACCTGCTTCGATAGCAGCTGCCAGACTCTCCCAGCTCCCGACAGGAGCCATAATTTCAGTCCTTTTCATACAGATTGGACAATTATTACAAAATTACAAATATCTTTCCGCGGGAAGTCCACTCTACTTCCACTCTACGTCCACAAAAAGTCTACTCGAAGTCTACTGAAAGTCTACTCAAGAATCAGCCGAAAAAAAGTCTTACGGAAGTCTTATGTACGTCTTACATAAGTCTTACTCGAGTCTTACTTGAGTCTTGCGGAAGTCCTACACGAGTCCTACGTTGCGGATCAGCGGACACGAAGCTTGCGACCCTCGCGGATGATGGTATTCTCTTTGATGCCGTTGAGCTTGCAGAGCGCCTTGACGGTGGTCTGATTTCGGCGGGCAATGGTGGTGAGGGTATCGCCCTTGCGGATGGTATAATACTTGACGCCCGAATAGTTGGTTGCACCAGTCTGCGGAGCGACAGCTTTCTTGTAGCCGAAGGTGGAAGCCTTGGTGATGAGATAGGTAGTGTCGCAACGGAGCTTGCCCGTTTCGTAGTTGATTACCAGTTCGGAATTGAAAGCAGTACCGAGGTAGCGGAACTCGAAGTGGAGGTGAGGGCCGGTAGAGCGACCGGTATTGCCACCCAGACCGAGTACATCGCCGGAGAAGACACGCATGTTCTCGTCAACAAGAGGCGTGGACATGTGGCCATAAACGGTCTCAAGTCCGTTGTCGTGGCGCACTACTACGTAGTGACCATAGCCTTTGGGATCCCATCCGACGATACGAACCTGACCATCGAAGCAGGAGCGGATAGAGTCGCCTATCTGGACTTTGATGTCGGTACCGTAGTGATAGCGATAACGACGAGGACCGAACTTGGAGGTGACATACCCCGGATGCGGGAGGGTGAATCCCTTCATGCTGATGGAAATAGAATCCTGCATGGAGTCAACCGGCACTTTGTAGGGGTTGACATGGTCGCGCGTCCAAATAGTATATATATCGCTTGCGGGATGATCTTCCATAAGGTCGTCGGTCTCATCATTGTAGATGCGACGATAGACGTTGGGACGGTCGGCCTGCTGGAAAACCGCATGGTGCGGCATAGCCGAATCGTCGTCGGAACAAATGAAAATGGTATCATTGCGGACCTCAAAGTGAAGGCCAGCGGGAAGGGTAGTCGAGGTTTGTGCGAACGCAAAAGCCGCGCCGCAAAGAGCTAAAAGGGTTAAGATATAATTCTTCATAGTGGAGATAGGGGGAGTCGAACCCCCGTCCAAACAAGGAACCAACAGGCTTTCTACATGCTTATCTTGGCCTTCATTTTCGAGCGCCGGCAAGACCCAAGCCACCAACCGACACCTTATCTGCTAAAGCTTCGCGTCAGGCGCGCAGCCGCCATCCGCTATCTTCGAAATTACTGCACCGCATAACCCAAACGCCTCGAAGAGCGGGCAATGGAGCGATGTCTCGTTTCAGCACCTGGTGCCGAAATAAAGCTTATCTACTATACTTCGATTAAGCAGCGAGAGCGTAAGAAGTTTCGCCAATTAATGTTTGCACGATCGAGATTAAAGAGCCGGCCGTACAGAGCTCTGCATGCTTACTTGCTAATTCTACCTGCTGTCAAAACCAAATATCCCCATAGCGGTAACGCGAATCGTAATCCGGTTCCGCAAAAATATTTTGCATACTTCAGCAGAAGATTGCAATATTGTCCTTCAAAATCCGTGCCGAAACGGGAAGAAGGAGCGAAAGAGGTCGCCCGAACCAATGCCCGGGCGACCTTTTTCCGGTATTGATGCTCGCATGAAAGTCCCATGGAAGTCCCATGAAAGTCCCTTCGGACCGCCTTTCAGAAACGAGCGATTTTATTCAGCTATTATTTAACGATAGCGAGGAAAGCTTCGTCTTCAGCGAACTTAGCGAACTCGAGGTCCTTAGCAGCCTTAGCCTTGAGAGCAGCGTCCTTAGCAACAGCAGCCTTGAGGTTAGCGTAAACGCCTTCGCGGTCGTTGGTACGAGCAGCTACGATAGCCTTGAGGTAATCGGTGGTAGCGTTCGGCTCAGCGATAGCGTCGAGGGTCTTGCGAGCAGAAGCATAGTCCTCGTTGAGGATCTGCTGAACAGCAGCGTTGTTGGAAACGGTGTTGCCGTAAGCCTTGGAAGCAGCAGCATAGTCGCCCTTCATGGTGTAGTAGGTACCCATAGCAGCGTCGAGGTTAGCGGAGGTACCAGCAGCCTTACCGAAGTACTGCTCAGCCTTAGCGAGGTCGCCCTGTGCGAGAGCAGCAACGCCAGCGTTGTAGTTTACGTCCGGATTAGCGGGCTCGATTTCGAGAGCCTTAGCGTAGCAGCGCTGTGCAGCAGCAACGTCACCCTTCTCGAAGTAGATGAGACCAGCGTTGTTGTAAGCGCGGAAATCGTTCGGGAAGAGCTCCTGAGCCTTGTTGTAGAGAGCGAGCTTCTCGTTCTTGTCGTTGGTGAGGGTAGCAGCGTAGAGGAGTTCTTCTACAGTAAGTTCAGACGGATTCTCCTTAGCGAGCTTAGCGATCTCTTCGTCAGACTTGCCGATGAGGTAAGTGGTGAGGACGAGGCGAGAACGACGGAGCTCCGGAAGGATGTCGTCAGCGATGTTCTTGTAAACAGAAGAGAGGTTCTTGATCTGTGCCTCACGCTCTTCCGGATCGGAATACATAGAGAGCACGCGAAGAACGAGGTCCTTGTCCTGGATGTTGGAGTTCTCCATGAGAGCCTGGAAACCGTCCCAGTCCTCAGCGGTGGTAGAACCTTCGATGTCAACGTCGAGCTTAGCCTTCTTGAGCGCCTTAGCGAGGAACTTCTCAGCAGCAGCCTGACGACGGTCAGCGAGACCTTCGTTGAGGTCGGTAGCACCATCCGGAGAAGCATAACCGATTACCTCGAGGGAAGCAACTTCCTTGTTCTCAGCATCGTTAGCGTCCTTGATAGCAGCCTGGAGGTCCTTCACCTTCTGAGACTTGGTCTCGGAGTTGCGGAGAGCAGCCTGCTGGATGAGGAACTTGATGTCAGCCTCGGTCATCTCTTCGATGATGCGCTGGAACTTGTCGCCGGTAACAGCACCCTTGTTGTCGTCAGCCTTAGCATTCTTAACAGTAGCGAGCATACCGTCAGCTACTTTGTAGTCCGGCTGTTCGTACTCCTTATCGCCCTTGGTAGCGTGGAAACGGAGGTAGAGCTCGCACTGAGCCATCTCTTCGTCATACTGGCAGGTGAAGGTCTGCTTGTAGGTACCGCCGTTAGCATAAGAAACGACCTTACCGTTAACCTTAGCTTTTTCGCCAACGTAGGTTACAGTCTCGCCAACGAGTTCCTTGCCGTTGTACTTGAGGACCGGGGTAACCTCGAGAACGCCCTTGCGAACGAACTTCTTCTCAGGGAAGGTACCGGTAATTTCAGCGGTAACGGTGTTACCAACTACGGTAAGAGGATTGGGGTTGCAGTTGAGCTGCTCCGGAGTAGGAGTAGTCTTGCAGGAAGTCATCAATGCCAGCGCAAAGATGGCAAGAAGAAATAAACTTTTTTTCATAAGAATTGATATAAATTTGTGAAATGTGATTTGGTTTCAAAATCCAAGACAAACAGGGGCAAAAAGAGCACAATCCACCCCATCTCGAGTGCAAAGGTAATAAATAATTTTCAATCAAGCAAGTTTTCACCACCTTTTTTTATAAAAAGGGGATAATTTTTCGGTTTTTCCCGCATGCATGTATCACATTTCGAAAAAAAGCAGTATATTTGCATTTGATTTATGATTAGACTCGCAATATTCGATTTGGACGGCACGTTGCTTGACACGATTGCCGACCTTGGAGAGGCTTGCAATCACGCCCTCCGCCAGCACGGTTTCCCGACGCACGACCTTGACTGCTATCCGAAGATGGTGGGGAACGGAGTAAACAAGCTCCTCGAACGGGCACTTCCGGAAGGACACAAGGAGGAAGAAACGGTTCTTCTGTTGAAGCAGGATTTCGTAGACTACTACAACGAGCACAACCGCATTCACACCCATCCTTACGAAGGTATTCCGGAAGTACTTAAGGCTCTGAAAGAGAACGGGATACAGATGGCGGTCGCCTCCAACAAATATCAAGAAGCCACCCGCACTCTGATAACCCATTTCTTCGGAGAAAACACCTTCTCGATAGTGCTTGGAGAACGGGCCGGAATTGCCCGCAAACCGGATCCGAAAATCGTGCTTGACATCCTTCAATTTTTCGAGGGAATACGGCCGGGGGAAGTACTCTACATCGGTGATTCCGACGTGGATATGCAGACCGCCAAGAACGCCGGACTTGCATCCATCGGATGCACTTGGGGCTTTTGCACCAAAGAAAAACTGGCGGCAGAGCACCCGGATTATTTGATTGACAATGCGGAAGAAATTCTGCAAATAGCGCTGAAATAACATCTACTTCACGATATGAAAAATCTGTCAATAATGCTGCTTTTTGCCCTCGCTCTCTGCGCATGCAACGGAGCGAGCGATGCCGACAAAGCAGCTGCACTCGTAAGCGAAAGCCGGACGCTCGTAAGCGACGGACATCTGAACGAAGCCAAGATCCGCCTCGATTCGGTTCACCACACCTACCCCAAGTGTGTGGCTCAACGTCGTCTGGCAAAGGATTTACAGGACACCATTGTGTATATCGAAGCACAGCGCACGCTCGCTTATTCCGATTCTCTCCTGCAAGTGGTGCAACCTCAAGCCGACCCGCTTCTGAAGAAGTTCAACTACGAAAAACAGGACAAATACGAAGACAACGGCCGCTATGTGAGCAAGCTTCTCACAACTGACCGGAACAGCGAACGATGCTACCTGCAGGTGTACGTAACCGACCAATATGAAACGACAGTCAAGAGCTACTATTTCGGTGGTTCCGAGCTTCAGCAGAAGGCCGTAGAACTCAGTGTAGATGAAGAAGTTGCACGGTTTGAAGGAAGCGAGCATCACTTCGAGGCCGGCGGTCAGCACAGTATCTTGAGCATTCCCAACGAACGGGCACTCGAGCTACTCAATTTCGTCAGTTCCCACATGGGTGACCGTATCCGCGTAAACTTGCTCGGCCTCAAGGGCGACACGGAAACCAACTATGTGTATTACCTCTCCGACAGCGAGAAAAACGCCATGCAGGACACCTACCAACTCGGTATTCTGATGGCAGATATCAAGCGTTTGGAAGATGCTATCCATATTTCAAATGCGCAAATAAGCAAGTTCAAGAAAAAACACGATATGTTATAAAACATATTGATTTTCTTGTATGGTTGAATTTTTTATAGTAATTTTGCAGCGTCGGAAGAATCACGACGTCAATAAATTACGAAAAAACCTCTAAAATTCTCCATACAAAAATGAAAGAACTCAACGATTTCGTAGCAGCTAAGCTGCTGAAAATGAAAGCAATAAAGATTCAGCCGAACAACCCATTCAATTGGGGAAACGGCTGGATTTCCCCTATATACTTCGATAGCCGCAAGTTGCTGTCTTATCCGCAGGTTCGCAGCCTTATCAAGATCGAGCTCGCTCGGTTGGTGGTTGAGAAATACCCGGAAGTGGAAGTGATAGCCGCCATTGCGCCCAATGCCATCGCCATCGGTTACGCAGTAGCCGAAGAGTTGGGGTTGCCCTTCGTGTACGTGCACCCGCGCCCGAAAGACCACGGCTTGGAGAACAGCATCGAAGGTGACCTCCGTCCGCGCCAGAAAGTGGTTATTATCGAAGATCAGGTGAGCAAAGGTGCCAACTGCACGCGCGTTCAAGAGGCGTTGCTCAAAGACGGCTCCAACGTTATCGGTATGGCCAGCATTTTTGATTATGAACTGACTGAAGGCCACAAGAAGCTCGAACAGAAAGGACTCAGAAACCATTCGCTCACCACGTTCGAAGCCATCATTCGCAAAGCAATCGAGCACGAGACACTCAGCGTGGCCAACGAAGAAAAAGTACGTGCTTGGCAGCGTGATCCGCAGGCTTGGGAGAAATAAAACAGAATAAAATCATGTCAGAGCAGAAATACGAAAGCAAAATCACTTCGTCTACCCAGTCGGCACACGATATTTTCCGCGTGATGAGCGATCTGAGGAACATCGACAAAGTAAAAGATCTCATTCCGAAGGACAAGATCAAAGAAATTCTCGCTGAAGAAGACAACATCCGCATCAAGGTGGACGGTCTGGGTCCGATGATCGGGATCCGCATTCTCGACAAGGAAGAGGACAATGTGATCAAATATGGCTTGGAGAACATTCCGATGGAAGGTTATTTCTGGGTACAGATGAAGCAAGTAGCCCCAGGAGATACCCGCATGAAACTGACCATCAAAGCGGATATGCCGATGATGATCAAGATGATGGTGGAGAAAAAACTCCAGCAAGGCCTTGATCAAGCCGCCGAAATGCTTGCTCAGATGCCGTTCGGCATGATGTAATAAAAGAACGACCTCGTTAACCCGATACCATTTTGAAAAGAAAACTGAAAATTCATCGCGAAGGACGGAACATCATCGTATTCTTGGCATTTGCCATCTTCGCCTTCAACGTGCCGGTATACCTGCTGACACCTCATTGGCTTTTCGCAGTAACTCTCCTGCTCAGTGCCGCGTTGCTCGTATTCACTACCTATTTCTTCCGCAACCCCATCCGCATCCTGGATATCGATGACCCGAATTTCCTCATTGCTCCATGCGATGGACGAGTAGTGGTAATTGAACCGGTCGTAGAACCCGATTATTTCCATGACAAACGTCTGCAAGTAAGCATCTTCATGAGTCCGTTCAACGTACATGCCAATTGGTATCCGATTGAAGGCGAGATCCTGAAAAGCGAGCACCAGAGCGGCCGGCATATGGGCGCATGGCTACCGAAATCAAGCATAGAGAACGAACGTTCGCTGGTGGTCATCCGGTCAAAAGACGGGCAAGAAATCATGGTAAGGCAAGTGGCGGGCGCAATGGCCAGACGGGTGGTAACCTATGCTACTCCCGGCACCCGCAGCCATCGCAATGAGCACCTCGGCTTCATCAAGCTCGGCTCAAGAGTGGACCTCTATCTGCCGCTAGACACCGAGATTTTCGCAGACTTCGGTGACCACGTAAAAGGTAATGAAACCATCATCGGCAAGCTTCGTACAAGCGAAAGTACGAACGTGGACACTCTCATGGAAGATTAATACATATAGATTTACGACATATGGATTTTGAAAAATTGTTCGCTCAATACGAATTGGGCATGACAGACGAACAAGTAAGCGCTGAGGTAAAGAATATCCTCGCTGCTCACTTCGATGAAAACAACAATGTAGAGGTTTGGAAACAATGCCTCAGTCAGATAGATCTCACCACCCTCAACGGCGATGATACAGTAGCCAAAGTAAAAAGAATGGCCGACGCGGTCAACGGCTTCAAAAAGCAGTTCCCCGGTCTGCCCGACGTGGCTTCGATCTGCGTCTATCCCGCTATGGTACCGACCGTCAAGCAGCACCTTACCGCCCCCGGCGTAGGCATCACCTCGGTTGCCGGCGGCTTCCCTGCTTCGCAGACCTTCCTCGAAGTGAAGGTGGCAGAAGTAGCACTCGCAGTTGCAGCAGGCGCCACGGAAATCGATATCGTTCTTTCGCAGGGCAAGTTCCTCGAAGGACGTTACGAAGAATGTTTCGACGAGATTGCCGAGCAGAAAGCGGCAGCACGCAACGCACATTTCAAAGTAATCCTCGAAACGGGCGCACTCAAGACGGCTGACAATATTGCCAAGGCATCCGTACTCGCAATGGCTGCAGGTGCAGACTTCATCAAGACCAGCACGGGCAAAATCGCCGTAGCAGCTACGCTGGAGGCATCCTACGTAATGTGCCGCATGATCAAGGCATGGTATGACCTCACCGGCGAAAAAGTATGCTACAAACCGGCCGGCGGCGTAAGCACCACCGAACAGGCTGTGCAGCACTACACCATCGTAAAGGAGATTCTCGGAGAAGAATGGCTCAACAACAAATCGTTCCGCTTCGGCGCATCGAGCCTTGCAAACAAGATTCTCACGTCCATTCAGGGCGAAGAAGTAAGATACTTCTGATAAGCCACGGTCTGCGGACCGGCTGACAACAAAGGTACAAAAAAATACTATGGCAAAGATTGTAAGCAAAAAATATTTTTCGGAAAATGTAGTGGAGCTTCAGCTTGAGGCTCCACTCATTGCGAAATCGCGCAAGGCAGGACATTTCGTCATTGTCCGCGTAGATAAGAAAGGCGAACGAATGCCGCTCACCATTGCCGATTCCGACATCAAAAAAGGCACCATCACACTGGTGGTCCAGAAGATTGGTGTCAGTTCCACCAAACTGTGCTCGCTCGAAGTAGGCGACGAAGTAGCCGACTTGGTCGGCCCTCTCGGAAAAGCCACAGACATTCAGTCGTTTGGCACTGTTGTTTGTGCGTGCGGAGGCGTAGGTGCCGCTCCGATGCTTCCGATTGCAAAAGCTCTCAAAGAGAGAGGTAACAAAGTCATCGTCGTTTTGGCTGCCCGAACCAAAGAGCTCATTATTCTCGAAGACCAGCTTCGCGCCACAAGCGACGAGCTGATTATCATGACCGATGACGGCTCCTACGGTCAGAAGGGCCTCGTGACACAAGGTATCGAGAGCGTGATCAACCGTGAGACAGTCAATAAATGCATTACCATCGGTCCGGCCATCATGATGAAATTCGTGAGTCTGCTCACCGAAAAACACAACATCCCGACCGACGCTTCGCTCAACACAATCATGGTAGATGGTACGGGCATGTGCGGCGCCTGCCGAGTAACCGTCGGAGGGAAGACTCGCTTTGTCTGTGTAGACGGACCGGAATATGATGCACATCAAGTCCACTGGAACGAGATGCTCATGCGAATGGGTGGGTATAAGGCAGAGGAGAAGGCTGCATTCGAAGCTTATCAGGAAGGCAAAAAGCCGGCAGAAGAGGCTACGGAAGAGAGCATTTCTCATTGCGGCATTGATGCGACTTCCATGGGACTTTCATGCGACTCTGATGCCGCTCCGCTGACCGCCAAAGAACGCGCTTCACTTCCGCGTGTGATAATGCCGTCGCTCGACCCGCAAATTCGCGTCACCAGCCTGTACGACGAAGTCAACCAGGGCCTCACGCTCGCGCAAGCGGTGCAGGAAGCCAAGCGATGCCTCCACTGCAAAAACCCGGGCTGTATCGAAGGTTGCCCTGTAGACATCCAGATTCCGAGTTTCATCAAACTTATTGAAGAAGGCGACATTCTGGGCGCTGCAGCCGTCATAAAAGAAAGCTCCACCCTACCTGCTGTCTGCGGCCGCGTCTGCCCGCAGGAGAAACAATGCGAAAGCAAGTGCATTCATCTGAAGATGAAGCACGAACCCGTAGCCATCGGCTACCTGGAACGTTTCGCAGCCGATTACGAACGCGAATCCGGCAAAATGGCAGCACCCAAGTGTGCAGAAAAGAACGGCAAACGTATAGCCGTTGTAGGCAGTGGTCCTGCCGGCCTTACCTTCGCCGGCGACATGGCTAAGTTTGGCTATGAAGTGACCGTCTTCGAGGCACTTCACGAGATTGGTGGCGTACTCAAGTACGGTATTCCCGAATACCGACTTCCTAACCGCATCGTAGATGCCGAAATAGAGAACCTCACGAAGATGGGCGTGATTTTCCACAAAGACACCATCATCGGCAAGACCATAAGCATCCGTGAGTTGCAGGAGCAGTTCGACGGCATTTTCGTAGGCACAGGAGCCGGTCTGCCCCGCTTCATGGGCATTCCGGGCGAAAACCTCAACGGCGTACTCTCCTCCAATGAATATCTCACGCGCGTGAACCTTATGGGAGCGTCGCGCGAGGAGAACGATACACCCGTGCTGAAAGGAAAGAACGTGATTGTAGTTGGCGGTGGCAATACCGCCATGGACGCTGTCCGTACAGCCAAGCGTCTCGGCGCAGAGCACGCCATGATTGTTTACCGACGTTCCGAAGAGGAAATGCCGGCCCGTGTAGAAGAAGTGCGCCACGCCAAGGAAGAAGGCGTCGAATTCCTCACGCTTCACAATCCGATTGAATATCATGCCGAGCCGGAGACCGTTTTGCCCGATGGCCGCAAAGTGGCATCCGGTAAGGTTGCAGAAGCCGTCCTGCAGGTGATGGAGCTTGGAGAACCCGACGAATCGGGCCGCCGCAGCCCGGTTCCTGTAGAAGGTGTAACCAAGACCCTTGCATGCGACCTCGTTATTGTAGCGGTAGGCGTATCGCCCAACCCGCTCATCCCGAGCACCACCGAAGGACTGGAAATCAGCCGTAAGGGCACGATCGTAGTCAACGAGCAGATGCAGTCGGCCATACCGGTTCTTTATGCCGGAGGCGACATCGTCCGCGGTGGCGCTACCGTTATCCTGGCAATGTCCGACGGACGCAAAGCGGCAGCTGCCATGCACAAGAAACTGCAGGCATAACACCCTGATACATAACGAAAAAAGCACGGCCGAACGGTCGTGCTTTTTGTATTACCCTTTGCCAAAATCAAAGCCGGGAGGTAATGTGGAAACAAGCCTGTTTATACTCGTATTTCACATAGATATGCCCTGCACGTTGCTCATTGAGCAGCACTTGTGCCAACGCCAGCTTGATATTCTCATCATTCATATAATCGCCCGTGCGCTCATGCTTGTCAAACCGACGGTAAGTAATATCAAACGTTGTGCCGTAGCGGTGGGCCGAGTTGCTCGTGGCATTGATATTACCACTCTTCTGAAGGCTTTTAACTGACTCATCCGTTCGCAGGACTGACGTAATGATAAAACGGTAATGCGGACAACCATTACGCTCCAGAATATCCGCGAACCCCTCGCCTATCACGTTGAGTTCGTTGGCTGCTGAGATTGTAAGATACGGAACGGAATATTCCAAATCGTCCACAACATAGTTGTGGCAAGTACGGATTTTTCGCAAACGATGGCGCTGGGCATCCACCTCTTTTTGATTGGCACACGGCTTGATTCCGCAAGCCTCGGCTGCCTCTATATGGGTAGCATTGTCCGAGTTGAACTTATCGGGATAAGAGAACGTGCGCCCCGGATAGGAGCAAAGTTTGCCGCCCTGCATCTCGTTCAACGTCTGCTCAAGACCCGAATAAACAGGCTCGCCTTTCGCCAAGCGGTTGATCCAGACGCCCGCACACACCAGCAGCAACGTCACGAACACACCCAATACGGCATACCCCACCCAACGAGGAGCAGAATAGCCGAACGGGCGAATTTTCACGACATGACGTTTGTTGCGTCTGCGGTTGTTATCTACGGGCAACATCGGCAATCTTATTTGAAGCGGACAACGCCTTCCTGTTTCTCTGCCTTCGGTCCGAGAATGCGTGACATGAACTCAGAGTTGTCAAAATGACCATTGAAGCGCTCTGCACCAGCACCGATAGCGAAGACAGGAACGGGCGAAGCGGAGTGGCTGTTGGTAGTCCAACCCAGGTGCGCTTTCTTATTGAGCAACTTGAGAGCTGCACTGGAGATAGCGTCAAGCGAAGCGTACATATTCTTGTCGTCGCTGGCCTTGTTCTTCATCATCTTCTTGTACAGATCCTGAAGCATTGCGTTCTCTTCTGCAGTAACCTTCACTTCGGTATAAAGGCCGAGGTTCTTCGAAAGGAAATCCTTCACCTGCTCGAAGGTAAGTTTCTTGCCATACTGTGCACGAAGGGCCTTCAGTTCCTCCGAGATAATCGTAGAGGAGTGGGTCTGGTTCTTGAGTTCCTTCAGGTGAAGCGTATAGTCGGAATTGCCGAGAGCGAGACCTCCGGTCTCATGGTCAGCCGTAACAACGATAAGCGTCTCGTCCGGATGCTTCCGGTAAAACTCGTAAGCCAAAGCAATCGATTTGTCGAACTCTAGCACTTCACCTATCACGGTAGCAGCATCATTGCCGTGGCAAGCCCAGTCAATCTGGCCACCCTCGACCATCATGAAAAACGGCTTACCTTTCGAAGAAAGGAAGTCGATCGCATCAGAAGTGATCTGCGGAAGAGTGAGCGCACCATCCACGTTGTCAATAGCATACGGGATTCGGCCTTCGCTGCCTGCATTCTTATCAACGCCCTCGTGCTTTTGAATAAGGATCACGCGGTCAAGCTCCTTACCATGAGCGAGATATTCCTCCTGGCCATGAACGAAAGTATAGCCGGCTGCGCTGCAGAAGTCATAAAGATTCTGGTCATTTTTATCCTTGCCATTCGGCTTGAGGAACGAAGCGCCTGCAAAGAAATCGAACTTCGAAGCTGCCAGTTGCTGACCGATGGTGTAATATTCATTGCGGCTCTTTACTGCAGCATAGAACGCACCCGGAGTAGCATGATCGATAGAAACGGAAGTCATGATACCCACGGAATATCCCATATCGCGGAGATATTCGGCAATCGTAATATGATGCTTTCCGCGGTCGTCCAAACCGAGACGTCCATTGACCGTTTTCGAGCCGCTTGCCAATACGGTACCGGCTGCGGAAGAGTCCGTAATCGAATTAGAAGCAGAATAGCTGGTTGCATAGCTGGCAACCGGGAATTTGGTCATGCAAAGATGGTCGGCGCCGATACGGCCGTCGAGTTCTGCAAGATACATTTCCGTCAAAACCACTTCATTGATGCCCATACCGTCACCTATGAAATAAAAAATGTACTTCGGTTGAGCGAAGAAAGGCACGGTTAACATAACCGATACCAAGAGAACAAATAATCGCTTCATATATTTATTTTTTGGAATTTAAATATGCGAATTGATAGAAAAATCGCATTTTTACACAATATTTCGATGCAAAGGTACAATTTTTTTGCGGAATTGGCAAATTTTTTGTATTTTTGTGGTCAATTTGTTATAAATTAACCGGAATGTGTATTAACCGAATCATACTTATCATCGCTTGCCTGCTGCCCATGACGGCAGCTTTGGCAGAAGTGAGCCCAGAGACTCTCGCCAAGCGGGAAAAACGCAAGAATCTGACCGTCAAAGAGTGGAATACCGACGCGGCCAGCCGAACCAAATGGCTCGACCACCTGACCGTGTACGATGCCGAAGGCCGCAAAGTGGAGGAAATCGAATATGCAGTCTACGGCCAAGTCAGCCGGGTGGTGACAGAATACGACAAAGACGGAATGGTCAGTCGCGAAATCGTGTACAACGAGAAGAACAAAGTCGTAAGAATACGTAAATACGAATACAACGAAAACGGCACCAAGAAAAAACAGTACAACTACCTCCCAAACGGAAAGATTTACTCTGTAAAAGTATTCGAATACACCTTCTCCGATTAACCCCTGCAGACAATGAAAAAATCGTTTATTCTCATCGCCCTTACGCTCTTCTGCTTTGCAGCACAAGCCCGTGTTTTTTATCAGAAAGTAACGACCGACCTGACCGATTGGACCGGCGAATACCTCATCGTAAAAGAAGTGGATTCCATCCAAACGGCCATTGTCTTCGACGGCTCGCTGACCGACCTGCTCAACAAGAAAAACAACACCTTCCGGGTGCCCGTAATCGATGCTTCGGTTGACGAAATCGCTTCCGACAAAAAGACCGATGCCGCTACATTCACCATCGCCCGGCAAGCTGACGGCACCTATACCGTTCGCTCGCATTCGGGCTATTATATCGGCACGGAACAGGCCGACAGCGCCAGCCTGACCACCAAGAAATCCACGCCTTTCTACCATCATATCCGATTTGAAAGCGACACCACGACCAAAGTGCTGATTGAATCCCTGAACGGAGGCGTCCTTCGCTACAATGCCGACCCGGAATCCGACCGATTCCGCTTCTATGCTCCCGGAAAGAAGAAGGCTATTCACCTCTACAAGCGCGTTGATACAACCGATCTGGAAGACGCGAAACCGACCGACCAGCCGCTCATCGACGGTCGTCTGTACAGCCTTCCGGCCGGCATTTACATCCAAGGCGGGAAGCTTATTTTCAAGAAAGACTGAGCCCCGGAACAGAGGCGCATTTTCACAACAGACCCACAGCCGCTTCGAGTGGACGTACAGTAGACGTAGAGTGGACTTTCATGCGACTTCGATGCGACTTTCCGCAACTGAAAATTTCACGAAAAAACTACCAGATTTTTGCCCGAAATAAACGACATATTGCAGCAGTTTGAACCCATCTCGCTTCATGAGATGGAGGCTGTCAAACTGATGAACCGGATAGACACGAAATACGTGGCTACCCTCGACCAGCTTGCCGAGATTCTCACGCTGGCCAAAGACGTTTATTTCGCTCAGGAAATCGGGGGCGAACGCATAGCCGACTACGACACGCTCTACTTCGACACCTCTGCGCTCAGCATGTACACGGAGCACCACAACCGTCACCTTGTCCGGCAGAAAGTCCGCATCCGCAAATACATCGGCAGCCCGTCGAAAGAATACGAGGGCCAGGACCTCACCTTCCTCGAGATAAAGAACAAAAACAACCACGGTCGAACCAAGAAAAAGCGCATCGAGGTGGAAGATCAGCAGGTGCTCGAGCGACCCACGAGCGAAGTGACCTCCTTCATGGAGAAATGCTGCCGCTACGAATGGATTCTCCTTCTGCCCGAGCTCCGGACCACATTCCGCAGAATAACGCTCGTCAACAAGCAGAAGACCGAGCGGCTCACCATCGACACCCGGCTCGTCTGGCAAAACCAGCAGACCAAGCAGGAGAAAACGTTCGACCGGCTCGCTATCATAGAACTCAAGCGCGACGGAAACTCGCCCTCACCCATGCTCGGCATCATGCAGCAGCTGCGCATTCATCCGATGAAAATCTCGAAATATTGCGTAGGAACGGCCCTCACCAATCCGGCCGTCAAGCAGAACCGCTTCAAAGTGAAAATCCGCAAGATAGAAAAGCTCCTCCGCGAGCATTGAAACGCATATCCTTATTTACACAATGATACAAGAAGACATCCTTACGATGCAAGACCCCAGCATCGCAGCAGAATTCGCAGAATTCAGCAACGTTCCCACCTTCCTCGGTGCACCTATTTTCGAGCCTGACAGCGTTTTGAACCTTTGTATCCGCTTTGCGTTCAACCTCCTGATGGGCTTTATCCTCATCCGCTTCGCCTACTATCCGAAAGCCAAGCGTAAAGACTGGTACGTGACCTTCCTGCTCTTCTCGAGCACGATGTTCCTCATCATTTTCCTGATGGAGAACGTCAAATTGAGCGTCGGCTTTACGCTCGGTCTGTTCGCCATCTTCGGTTTGCTCCGATTCCGCACAGAATCGCTTCCGATGCGCGAAATGACATACCTCTTTCTGATTATCGGTCTGTCGGTTATCAACGGTCTGGCAATGACCGTGAGCATCGTGGAGATTCTTGCAGCCAATCTCCTGCTCATCGGTCTCTGCTTCCTGACGGAATTGGCTATCGGAGAGCGGAAAGATACGGCCAAAATCATTCTCTACGACAAGATTGATCTGATTGTTCCGGAAAAACGTGCGGAACTCATTGAAGATCTGAAGAAGCGAACGGGCATTCAGCACATCGACGATGTGGAAGTGGGCCATATCGATTTCTTGCGCGACGTTGCTTTCGTAAAAATCTACTATGCTCTGCAGGCAGGAGAAAAGTGCACCATCAACGAGCAGGTAAAGCCGAAATAAAACCAACGTGAAGCGATTTCTCACATACATTCTGCTCCTTCTGCCTTTGGCAGCAATGGCTCAGACACACGAACTGGTATTCGACACCGTAAGCAGCCAGCAGCGGGTGGAGATGCGCCAAGTGGCCACTTTCTCCTACAAGCTCCCGAAGCATTTCTCGCTCGGGTTGGAAGAAGAGTTGCGCTCTGTCGTTTATTCTCCTTCCGATGGCGCTTTCTTCTCGAAAAGCTACACGAGCATCGACCTCGGATACAAGCTCCACAGCCACCAGTCGCTCCGGACGGGCTATGAATACGGGCTCAAACTCAACGTGGGCTACACGCTGAAATTCGACGCAAAAGACCTTGCGGACAACAGGGCAAAAGGACTGGAGGGCAATCTGTTGGCAGCTGAATGCATTCAACACCGGCCCTTCGCTTCGCTTACGGGCAGCATCGAAATGGGCAACTGGAAGCTGTCGCTCAAAGAAACCTACCGCATCAACTTCCGGACAGACTCCGTAAAGGTGGTTGACAAATGGAATCCCGAGATTGTTGTCAACGAGAAGAATCCCTGTCTGATGGAACTTAAGAGCAAGGTAAAACTCGACTACAGTCTTCCCGGCAAACCGATGAAACTCTTCTGCTTCGGAGAAGCCACAGCCACGCTCAACGAGCAAACCTGTCCCTGGAAAGACAAAGAGGGAGAGCCGTTTTATGGCGGGCAGTACCTCCGCTCTGCTAAAGCATCGGTCGGTATGAGATGGAAAATCGACAAGCACAACGCACTCAGCCTCAGCTACCTGTACTATTTCAAGCAAGACCGCGACATCAACATCACGGGCAGAAACAGCAGCAAGCGACAGAACGTGGAGCTCACTTGGGAACAGACGCATACGCATGCTATCGTATTGGAATACGAGTTGGGTTACTGATGCGAGAAATCATCCGCGGATGCTAATCACGATATCACGAAATGAAAGAATTGAAGACCAATCAATTTATATCTGAAGAAATGAAAAACAGACTTATTCTCGCGGCAGTTCTCGCAGCTGCCATTGTCCTGATGCCTGCAAAAGCACTCGCATGGGGTCAGGAAGGACATCGCATTATCGCCAAAATAGCATACGACCACCTCACCCCGGCAGCTCGCGCACATGTCAACCGCGTGTTGGGCCTTCGCGAAGGAGCAATCTATTACGCCAACTGGCCGGATGAAATCAAGAGCGACACCATTTACCCGACTTCGTCCAACTGGCACTATCAGGATTTCAATGCCGGTATGAGCGACTCGGCTGTAATTGCGGCACTGACCGATTATCCGAAGGAAGGCGGCAACCTCTTCCGCGCAACCGACAGCATTATCGCGTTGCTCAAGAAAGACCCGAATCAGCTGGATAATCTGCGTTTCCTCATTCACTTTTCCGGCGATCGATTCTGCCCGATGCATACGGCTCACATGGACGACCAGGGCGGCAATTGGGTGAAGGTAACCTGGTTTCAGCAGAAAACGAACCTGCATGCAATATGGGACAGCAAAATCATTGACAGCCAGGGCTATACATACACGGAATATGCTTCGTATCTGGAGCATAAATACGGTAAGCAACGCAAAGTTATCCGCAAAATGACGGAAGAGGAAATCGTAGTGAACAACTACCATCTGTGCAACGAAATTTATGCTTATCAGGAAACCTGGAACGGCAGTCCGTACAAATACGTTTACCGTTGGAAAGACGCGATGGAATGGCAGCTCTACGTAGCCGGCATCCGATTGGCAAAACTGCTCAATAAACTCTATTGATAAGCACGAAAAAAGTCTTACGTACGTCTTACTTACGTCTTACTGACAGTTAGCTTCAGAAACAACAGAAAGCACGACCCGAAGGCCGTGCTTTTTTTCTGCTTTTTTTGCTGCAAAATCATGATAAAAGACATGCAAAAATCAAGCTTCCGACAAGAGGGAACGACGCAAATATCTTCGATTTGAGCCGTCGATAGAAAGAAATCGGCAGGGGGTCGGATTTTTGAAAAATAGCGCAGAAACGCATTTTCTGTCAATCTGAGCCTTTTTTGCCACTTTTTCGCGCGTATGCGCTTGCACATGTGAAATATTTTTTGTATCTTTGCGGCACGCAAAGGTATCGGACACACGATACCGGCATCAAAAAACGAAAAATAAACTAAATACAACATACCAAAATTATGGCAGAACAAGAAAATTATGGTGCCGAAAGTATTCAAGTACTCGAAGGCCTGGAAGCAGTGCGCAAACGCCCTGCAATGTACATCGGTGATATCTCCATCAAGGGACTTCACCACCTTGTATATGAGGTTGTGGACAACTCTATCGACGAGGCGCTCGCCGGTTTCTGCAACCACATTGAAGTAACCATCAACAAAGACAACTCCATTACCGTACAGGACAACGGCCGCGGTATTCCGGTTGACATGCACCCGAAAGAGCATCGCTCGGCCCTCGAAGTGGTAATGACCGTACTTCACGCCGGCGGTAAGTTCAACAAAGACTCCTACAAGGTTTCCGGCGGTCTGCACGGTGTAGGTGTGAGCTGCGTAAACGCCCTCTCCAACAAGATGCACGTGGAAGTTCGCCGCGACGGCAAGATCTACATGCAGGAATATGCCAAGGGCAAACCGACTTGCCCCGTGCATGAGATCGGCACCTACAACCCCGAAGAAATCGGCACCGGTACCCAAGTACAGTTCTGGCCGGATGACACCATCTTCACTGAGACCATCTACCAGTGGGAGCGCCTTGCCAACCGTATGCGCGAGCTCGCTTACCTCAATGCAGGCGTGAAGATCACCCTCACCGACCTCCGCGAGAAAGCACAGTCGACCTTCGACGAAGACGGCAAGGAACAGAAGCCGTCCTTCGAATGGAAGCGCGAGATCTTCTATTCCGAGAAGGGCCTCAGCGAGTTCGTCCGCTACATCGACGGCCATCGCACCCCGCTCATCTCCGAGGTTATCCACCTCAACACCGAGAAATACGGCACCCCGGTAGAAGTAGCGATGATCTACAACACCGATTTCCAGGAGAACGTACATTCTTACGTCAACAACATCAACACCATCGAGGGTGGTACGCACGTAGCCGGTTTCCGCGCTGCACTCACCCGCGTAATGAACAAATATGCAGAAGAGAGCAAGCTCCTCGAGAAGAGCAAGCTGCGCGATAAGGACGGCAAGAGCCTCGTCAACCCCGACGACTTCCGCGAGGGCTTGACCGCTGTCATTTCCGTAAAGGTAGCTGAGCCGCAGTTCGAAGGCCAGACCAAGACCAAGCTCGGCAACTCCGAAGTGGCAGGTATGGTCAACCAGGCAGTAGGCGAAGCGCTCACCAACTACCTCGAAGAGCATCCGGACGACGCACGTCGCATCGTAGAGAAAGTCGTTCTCGCTGCTCAGGCACGTATCGCAGCACGCAACGCACGCTTGAACGTTCAGCGCAAGAGCCCGCTCAGCGGCGGTGGTCTCCCAGGCAAACTGGCTGACTGCGAGAGCAAGGATCCGGCAGAATGCGAGCTCTTCCTCGTCGAGGGTGACTCCGCAGGCGGTACCGCCAAGACCGGCCGCGACCGTTTCCACCAGGCTATCCTCCCGCTCCGCGGTAAGATCCTCAACGTGGAGAAGGCTATGGAGCATAAAGTCTTCGAGAGCGAAGAAATCAAGAACATCTTCACCGCCCTCGGTGTAACCATCGGCACTCCCGACGATCCGAAGGCGCTCAACCTCTCCAAGATCCGCTACCACAAAGTGATCATCATGGCCGATGCCGACGTCGATGGTGCACACATCGCCACCCTCGTAATGACTTTCTTCTTCCGTCACATGAAAGAGCTCGTTGAGCAGGGTCACCTCTACATCGCTATGGCTCCGCTTTACAAGTGCTCCAAGGGCAACTACAGCGAGTATTGCTGGAACGACCAGCAGCGCTTCGACTTCATCCAGCGCCAGGCTAATGGCGACGAGCGCCTGATCAAGACCCAGCGTTACAAAGGTCTCGGTGAGATGTCCGATGAGCAGCTCTGGGAAACCACCATGGACCCGGCTCGCCGTATGCTCAAGCAGGTGACCATCGAAGACGCTGTGCAGGCCGACCGCACCATCGCCATGCTCATGGGCGATGAGGTTGCACCCCGCCGCGAGTTCATCGAGCAGAACGCCACCTACGCTAAGATTGATGCATAAAAAAGCATGCGGAAGTCACGTGGACGGACTGTGGACTCGGAGTAGACTTACAGTAGACTCGGAGCAGACTTCCCCGAAGCCGATTCCATGGGACTTTCATGCGACTTCCATGCGACTTTTATTTGATTACAACAACCTTTAATAACATAAGATATGAATCTGTTTTTTGCACGCCTTTTCGGCAAACTCATGACCGCTGAGAAGGCAGAAAAATATAACGAACAATTAGTAGAAAACGCCAAACGCTTCCGCAAAATAGAGGCTTCCGAGGAGTACAAGGAGTTCCTCCGTTTGAAAGACGAAATCAGCCGCGCCTCCTTCGCTGCCAAGAAGAAGGAGTTTCTCTCCACCAAAGAAGGCAAGAAGACCTGGCCCGCTACCGACGAAGCCAAGATGGAGCAGCGCTTCGCCGAGCTCTCCAAGTCGGCCGACATGCTCTTCATCCAGAAAGCTGACGTCCGTCAGGTAGAAGACACCGAGAGCTGGTCGCTCACTTTCTCGGCTGATTTTACCGACGCATCGCTCGCCAAGAACGGCTTCAAACCCGGTTTCTGGTTCAAGAACCCGCAGATGAAGAGCGACTTCTCCTATGTAGAAGAAGCACAGGCTTACCTCGGTGATAAGAACGTAGAAACGAGCCACGGCCTGCTCTCTATCATCACCAAGCGCGAAGAAGTGAGCGCTCCCGCATGGGACTCGAGGAAAGGCTTCGTAATGCACGACTTCCACTACAGCTCTGCCGTTATCAACACGGGCGACCAGTTCACCCAGCCCATCGGCAAGTTCGTAGCAAAAGTACGCGCCACCGGCAAGTGCCACAGCGCCATCTATCTCGTAGGCGCCAACCGCTTCCCCGTAATCGAACTCTTCCACTTCAACGGCAAGCACCTCACCCTCGGCTTTACCGACAAGAACGGAGCAGAACGCATCAACGTGAAGGGCATCAACGCTTCCGATTGGAACCTCCTCACCTGCGCAGTCAACCGCCAGGAGATTGTCTGGAGCATCAACAACCGTGAGGTTTTCCGCACCAAGAATCCGCTCCCTGGTCAGGAACTCTACCTCGCTTGCCAGTCGTTCGCTCCTGCCAAGAATGGCGGAGAAGGCCGTCTGGATATCGATTATATCAAGGCATACAACCGATAATATCGTACGTTTCTCTTGTCCGAGCCGCCTCTCCTGTTGACAGGTAGCTCGGAAGAGATGAACAAAACCGCATTTTCTTCTCACTCAGATGAACTTCAGCAGAAAAGACAGCCGCTTCTTCCTGATTGCCGGACCCTGTGCTATCGAAAGCCGCGAAACGGTTCTTCAGACGGCCGCAACGCTCAAAGAGATTTGCAACCGCCTCGGGATAGACCTCATTTTCAAGAGTTCCTTCGACAAAGCCAACCGCACAAATCCTTCGGCTCGCGGAATAGGCATGCAGCAGGGGCTCGAGATCCTCAAAGAGGTCAAATACACGCTCGACTTGCCCATCCTCACCGATGTGCATGAGACGTGGCAATGCGACCGCGTAGCCGAAGTGGCCGACATCCTGCAGATTCCCGCCTTCCTCAGCCGTCAGACCGACCTCATCCAAGCAGCTGCCCGGACCGGGCGGACGGTCAACGTGAAAAAAGGCCAGTTCATGGCGCCGTGGGACATGCAGGGCGCTATACGCAAGTGCCAGGAAGTGGGGAGCAACAAGATCCTCCTCACCGAGCGAGGTTCCAGCTTCGGCTACGGCAACCTCATCGTCGACATGACCTCTCTCGTAGAGATGCGCCGGCTC
Source organism: Candidatus Colicola faecequi (assembly GCA_018064985.1). Lineage (GTDB taxonomy): Bacteria > Bacteroidota > Bacteroidia > Bacteroidales > Paludibacteraceae > Colicola > Colicola faecequi. Next base: position 23,547 of record JAGHUE010000113.1, read on the forward strand.
GGCTATCCTGTCATCTTCGACGCTACCCACTCCGTGCAGAAACCCAGCAGCCAGCAGGGCGTTACGGGAGGCAATCGCGACATGGTGCCATACCTCATGCGTGCGGCCCTCGCGGTGGGAATCGACGGTCTTTTCCTCGAAGTGCACCCCAACCCCGATGAAGCCATCTCCGATGCGGCCAATCAGGTTCGCCTCTCGGATGTGGAGCAGATCCTGCGCCAGGCTATCGCAATCGACGATACCGTTAAAAATCTCTGATTGACGGATATTGGCAAGGTATTTGAAACGGTAACACAAACGGACCATATGAAGAAGCTTTTTTACATATCCCTCATCGCTTGCACACTCGCATCTTGTTCTGTATTTAGCCGCCACGATGCAAACGATGACATAGCTGTAGAGCTCCACGGCAAAACGCTCAGCCGACAAGTGCTCGAGCAGGTGACCGAACGGGCCGAGACGGAAGAAGACTCCGCCTCGTTGGCTGACGCATATATCCGCCAGTGGGCCGGCGACATCCTCTTCTACGACAAAGCCATGAACTTCCGCGACGAGCAGATAGAGCAATTGGTAGAAGCCTACCGCAGAGAGCTCTACATGAAGCGATACGAGGAACGGCTTGTCAAGAAAATGGACCATACCCTTACCGATGACACCATCAGCGCATTCTACGAGGCGCATCCCGAGCTCTTCACGCTGGATGAGAATCTGGTGAAAGGTCTCATGCTGATTGTGCCCAATGGTGCGGCCGACCTCAACAAGCTCCGCCAGTGGGTTCAGCATCCCGAGCGCGACATCGAGAAAATCGAGAAGTACGCTTACCGCTATGCTACCGGCTACGAACTCTTTACCGAATCCTGGAAAACCGGCAACCAGATCATCCTGAAGATGCCCATCTCGCAAGATGAACTGACAGCCGCCCTCCGGCAACGAAAGCAGATAGAAGTGCGCGACAGCACACTCACCTATCTTCTCGAAGTAACCGATCACAAGCTCGTAGGAGACAAAATGCCCCTCGATGTAGCTACACCCGAGATCCGGAAAATCATGCTGGCCGAGCGTCAGGTGGATTTTATCCAGCAGCAGAAAGACGCGATGTTTGAAGAAGCCGACCTGCTCTTCCGAATCAAGAGAAGATAATGCCTAACATTTATTTATACCATTCTTACATGAAAGCAAAAATTACTTTGTTGGCCATGATGCTGACAGCCCTGTCGGCTATGGCAAAAGACAATGTGATAGACGAAGTGATCTGGGTTGTAGGCGATGAAGCCATCCTCCGCAGCGAGGTGGAAGAAGAGCGCCTCAGAGCACAATATGAAGGCACCCCCATTCCGGGTGACCCGTATTGCGTCATCCCGGAGCAGATTGCCATCCAGAAGCTCTTCCTTCATCAGGCAGAGCTTGACTCTATTGAAGCCAACGAATCGAGCGTGAGCCATCAGGTGGATGCCCGCATCAACTACTACCTGAGCCAAATCGGCTCAAAGGAGAAGATGGAAGAGTATTTCCGCAAGCCGATGAGCGAGATCCGCGAAGAGCTGATGACTTCGGTAGGCAACCAGATGGTCATTCAGCAGATGCAGCAGAAGCTCACGGAAAACATCAAGCCCACCCCTGCCGAAATCCGCAAGTTCTTCGAAAACCTGCCGGACGACTCGCTCCCGATGATTCCTGCCGAAGTGGAAGTGCAGATCCTGAGTTTCGAACCGAAAGTGCCGGTAGAGGAAGTGGAGCGAATCAAGTCGCGTCTGCGTGAGTTTACTGAGCGTGTCAACAGCGGAGCTGCTGATTTCGCCATGCTCGCACGCCTTTACTCGGAAGATACCGAGTCGGCCAAGCATGGTGGTGAACTCGGTTTCGTAGGTCGCGGACAGCTCGTTCCGGAGTTTGCCGAAGTGGCCTTCAATCTCAACGACCCCAAGCGTGTGAGCCGCATCGTACAGTCGGAATACGGCTTCCATATCATCCAGCTCATCGAGAAGAAAGGCGAGCGAATCAACTGCCGCCATATCCTCATGCGTCCGCGCATCTCGGGTGACGATAAAGTGAAAGCCATCAGCCGACTCGACTCCATTGCCGACGTTATCCGCTCCGGCAAAGCTACCTTCGAGCAAGCTGTCGCTTACTTCTCTGAAGATAAGAACACGGCCCTCAATGCCGGCCTCATGATGAACCCGAATACGCTCGCGTCGAAATTCGAATACCAGGACCTTCCGCCCGAGATTGCCAAGCAGATCTACACGATGAACATCGGTGAGATCAGCAAGCCCTTCGTCATGATGGACCTGCAGAAGAACAAGGAAGTGGTAGCTATTGTGAAGCTGAAAACAAAAGTGGCTGCTCACAAGGCCAACCTTACAGACGACTACCAGATCATCCGCAGTATGCTTCAGGACAAACAAAGCCAGGAGCTCATCCAGAGTTGGATTGAGAAGAAGCAGAAGGAGATCTACGTCCACATCGATGAGAACTGGAGCGGATGCGACTTCCAGTATCCGGGTTGGATTGTCCGCTAAAGCGCCATCCTCCGGAAAAAGACCGCGGCTCTCATAACAGGAAACCGACTTGAAGAAACTGTTTGCCATATTACTCGCATTGACAGGGCTTCTGCCCGTTGTGCAATCGCAGACCATGGTGTACTTGGAATCTGCCGAGACGCTCGACTTCGACGAGAAGTTGCATCCCGACGCCCAGGTGCTTCGTGGCCACGTGCGATTCCGCCACGACAATGCCGTCATGTATTGCGATTCCGCTTACTTCTACGAGAGCAGCAATTCCCTCGATGCCTACGGCCACGTGCGTTTCATCCAGGGCGACACCCTCTTCGGCTATGGCGATGTGCTTTATTACGACGGCAACAGCCGAATGGCCCGTCTGCGTAAGAATGTACGCTTGGAAGACAAGACCACCTGCCTCACTACAGACTCTCTCAACTACGATCGTGCGAACGACCTTGCCTGGTATTATACAGGAGGCAAGATTGTTGACTCCGTAAACACGCTCACCTCCGTATGGGGGCAGTACGTAAGCCACGAAAATCAGGCGCTCTTCAAAGGCGACGTGCATCTGGTAAACGAGAACTTCATAATGGATGCCGATACGCTCAAGTACAACACCGAAACTCACATTGCCGACATTCTCGGACCGACTACCATCGTCTACGAAGAAGAAACGACCATCTACACCACCCTGGGATGGTACAACACCGAAACGGAGAAGTCCGAACTGCTGAAGCATTCGCTCATCGTCCACTCCAATGGCAATACCATGACCGGTGACACCATCTTCTATGACAAGAAACTCGGTTTCGGACGGGCGCTGCAGAATATCGAACTGGTGGATTCGGCCGACCACATGACCCTTTACGGCCATTATGGCGAGATGTGGGAAGAGGGCGAGAAGGGCAAAAACTCCGGCTTTGCCACCGATAGTGCACTCATGGTCGATTGGTCGGACACCACGGCCTTCAACTACATGCATGGCGACACGCTCTATACCGAAGAAATCCCGTATCAGGCCATCGACCGCATCATTCAGCGCGACTCAGCCCTGACGCTCGTGCCCCGCGACTCCATCATGATCGACAGTATCCTCACATGGCAGGCGCCGGATACGATTCTGATGGCACAAACACCCGACACCCTTTGGAAAGACACGAGCTACCGCATGATCCGTGCCCGTCATGGGGTACGCATTTTCCGCGAAGACATGCAAGCCGTATGTGACTCCTCCACCTACAACAGCCGCGACTCCATCATGCTCCTGTACGGACTGCCCGTCATGTGGAACCAACAGCAGCAGGTGTCGGCCGACATGATAGAGGTCTACATGGTGAACGATGCCGTAGACCGTGTTCACGGCATAGGCAACGCCATGATCATCCAGCAGAAGCATCCCATCTACTACAACCAGATTGCCGGGCAGGATATGATGGCCTACGTGGAAGAGCAGGAGCTCAAGCGGTTGGAGATGGAAGGCAATGTGGAAGCGGGCGTATTCCCGCAGGAAGACGACGGAGCTTTCGTCGCCTACAACAAAGTGCAGGCAGCTCGCGCGCGGTTCTATTTTAAGGAAAAAGAACTTGATAAAGCTGTCTTCATCTCTACTCCGACCGGTACCGCCTATCCGCTGCGCGATCTGCCCGAATCGGAGACCCACCTCAACGGCTTCTTCTGGGCCGACTCCGAGCGTCCGCTCTACCCCGACGATGTCTTCCGCACAGTAGAACGCACCCCGCGCAACGGACAGATAACCGAAGCCTCCAAGGAGCAGCAGGAAATTGCCAAGACCAAAGACAAGAAGGGCCGCGAGAAGGACAAGAAAATTGCCCGCAGGAACCGTCGCCAACAGCGCGAGCAGGACGCAGAAGAATAAAGAAACGGAAAAAAGAGTCTCGTGATTTTGTTTTTCCGAAAAAACATGCTATAATTGCAAATCCAAACGAAAATGAAGAAATATATCTTTGCAGCAATGCTGCTTATCATCAGCGCGGGCGCTTTCGCTCAGCACTCCGAATACACCGATGGCGACAGCCATATCGGTTTCAACATCGCATATGCCAACCCCACTCTTCGTGAGACACTCTACAAAGATCAGGAGAAGGCTACTGTCACTTCGCTCAACGGCATCAAGGCCGGTGTCGTGTACGAAACCAGCATCGTGAAAGGATTCGGCCTGCAGCTCGGCCTCAACTACACCTTCGGCACCAAGCTCGGCAAGTTGACCGGCAAAAACGAAGCCGGCACCACCTTCAAGAGCAAGGAGGACATTATGTATCATCAGATCGAGATTCCTGTGGATTGGCAATACAAGTTCGAAGTGGCAAAGGAGACCTACCTGCTCCTCTACACCGGTCCCACCATCGAAATGGGCCTCGGCTTCAGCAAGAACACCACCCGTCAGCAGATCAACCCTGCCACCGGCAAAATTGAGGACATCACCCTCAAACAGGATCTCTATAAGCAGATGTATGCCAATAAGACCGACTACGATGAAGACGGCATTGCGGATAAGTACCGTCGTTTGAACGTCACTTGGGGTGTGGGCGCCGGTTTCCAGTATCAGCGCTACTTCATCCGCGGCGGTTACGATTTCGGTATCTTCAATCCGTATAACGACGTCTTCAACAACAATTCCGACTTCCGCCGGAAAGCGCGCTTCGACCAATGGAGCCTGAAGCTTGGCATTTACCTCTGGAATTTCTAACCCGAATATACATCCATTAATCCAACCTTAACAACTACCATTATGGCCATTCCACGCGAAACAGTTGACCGGATATTCGAAGCCGCCAAGATAGAAGAAGTGGTGAGCGATTACGTAAG
>JAGHUE010000044.1 GCA_018064985.1 Candidatus Colicola faecequi
ATTACGGTTGCGCCGATAAGCGGCTCACCGTTTGCATCCGTGACGGTACCTGTGATGGTCTGAGCCTGGGCCCATACCATCGGCACGAAAAGGAGCATCAGCCCTAAGGTAAGAAGCTGACGTGAAATTCGTGAGAAGGAAAAGATACCTTTCATGAAATTTGTTTTAGATGGTTGATAATAAAAGTTGATTGTGTTTGTGTTTTCTGTTTTTCCGTGTTATGATAATAACGGCTGCAAAATTAGTTTCTTTTTCGCGTACGTGCAATAAATATGGATAAAATCAAGAATTTTATAAGAATCAAAAAATGCCAATCTGCTGGTAGTTAGCAAATTGGCATTTTCGGTTTCTCAAAAAAATATAGACAAAATCTTCTTTTGTTTTTGTTTTGTAAGTGTTAGGTATTGTTAGAATAGTATCATTCTGCATGCATTTCGGTCTGCTTGAACGACGGGATGGCCATCACTGCTTCGAGGAATCTGTCGTTGTCCAGATTGCTGCGGTTTTTCACCTTTGTCTTGTAGCTGTAGATGGTGTTCACGCTGTAGTCCAGCACCTGGGCGATCACTTCGTTGTGGGTGATGCCGAGGCGCATCAGCGCGAAGATTCTGAGGTCGGTGCTGAGCAGTTCGCCTTCCTTCAGCTCGATGGCTTCGTCGGGGCGCAGCAGGGCATTGAAGTCTTTTACGAAATTGGGGAAGATGTTCAGAAACATCTCGTCGAAGCGCTTGTAGAAATCCTCGCGCTTGCGGCCGGCATCCACGTTCTTCGGAATGTTTTGCAGCTCCTCGAATTTGTGCTGCATGGCCAGCTTCTTTACCTGGTGCTCGTATTTGTCGATATCGGTGATGAACTCTGATTGCCAGCACAGGAAATTGCCTATGTATTCCTCTTTGATCTTGTTGGCAATCAGCAGGTTGGAGTTGGTGTCCTCGATGGTCTGGCGCACTTTCTTCAGCGTGCGGTTTTGCCGGCGGAGCATCCATATGCCCAGGAGACAGATGCCCAAAAGGAGCACGATGGTAATCACCAGCACGTAGATCTGTTTCTTCTGGGCCTCCAGGCTCCGGATGTTTTCCTGCTCGATGATGGGCAGAATCTGCGAGATCTCTACCTGACGGTGGCGGGCATTGTAGAAGACTGCGTCTTCTTGCGCGCAGCGGATGCAGATGCCCGCGTCTTCTATATTGCCTTCCTTGTTCAGATTGTCGGCCACGATGCGCATCGCTACGGTCTCTTTCGTCGAGCTCTTGATGTCGCTGATGGCAGCCAGGATGTCGTAGTGCCGCTGCATGTTGGTGTTGCCCAGCAGCTGGTAGAGATAGGCGATGGTGGAGTAGTTGATAGCCAGCTGATGTTCGTTGATTTCGCTCGATTCCATCGCCAGTTTGAAGCGGGTGATGGCGCGGTCGTAGAAGCCCTCATGCTGGTCGATGATGGCATGGCAGTTCCAGTAGTTGATGGTGTCGCGCGGGGTGAGGTAGCGGAGCGCTTCGCGCAGCAGATCGTTGCCCTGCAGGTTGTAGCTGTGGGTCATTCCTACGTTGTTGTAGTCGGAGAGGTCGTAGAGCAGTCGGGCATACGTCATGCAATACTCGGCCTTGGTGGCATTGCTCGCGCCTACCGTGTCCAGGCGGTAGAAGAGGTCGAAGCCTTCTTTGAAAAGGCCGGCCGATAGATAGGCGAAGCCTTTCTGCACCTGAGCGTATACGATCTTGTCCTGAATGCCCAATGCCACAGCCTCGTCATAGAGCTGCTCTACGCATACGATGGCCCGGTCGAAGTTGTACGACTTGTATTCGTCGAACAGCTTGCGGAGCGTGTTGTAGCGGTCGTCGGTCGCCTCCATTTCGGCCGTGAGTTCCAGGATGCGCTGCTCTTTCTCGAGGTCGTAGTGCGGCTTTTGGCGGATATATTCCTTCAGGAGCGCCAGGTCTTCGGCGTCGGTTGCCTTGATTTGGGGCGTATTGTCGTTTACCTTGGCAAAGAGGGTGGTGCATGCTGCCATGAGCAGCAGCCCCAGTATGATCATGCTTTTTTTCATAAGTCGGTGTGTGTGGAGCGGGGGGCTTGATTATTGGATGAAAATCTTCTCTGTACGGCTGCCGTTTTTTACGATGAAAACGCCGTTTTCGGCAGGTTTATGGCCGATGGCTATCAGTCGTCCGGTGATGTCGTAGATGAGCGAATCGGCGTTGATTGTGATAGGCTTCAGCGCCTCTTCTTCCAGCCCGGTGCCGCATTCGGTGATTACATAGGCGGGCATGTGGGCGGTTTCGTCGCCCTTCGAGCAGTTGCTTATCCGTATGTTGCAGTAATATACGTTGCCGGTGGCACCGCTGTAGTAGATGCCGTAGCCTTCCGCGCCGTCTATCGTGATGTCTTCCATGCGGAGGCCCTCCAGGTTCTTGCCGTTGCCGGCTTTTATGAAGAAGGCGTTGCCGCGACTGTCGCTTACCGAGATGTATTTGAGATGTACGTCCGTTACGCTATAGTTCTGGGCGCCGCCGATGTTGAGGGCGCCCTGTGCATTGCCCCAGAAGTCGCCTTTCTGGCCTTTGGAGCCGCCTTGGCAGCCGCAGTGGAAGATGCTGATGTCTTCCAGTGTGGTAGTGCCTCTGAAGCCGGTGCCCGTAAAATCGGCATTCACTCGCGCGCCGCATTCCAGGCCGTCGAAGATAGCTATGTGGTGTGCGCGGTTGTCTTTGCCGCCGAAGAAAGCGAGGCTCGATGCACGCCAGTTGTTCTCGGCCGTGCAGTAGGCGAACTCGATGCCCGAGCACGTGTTGCCGGTCGACCACGAGGCGATGTCGTCGTCGCCGTTGTTGCGGAAGGAGCAGTAGCGGACCGTGTGGTTGGTCGATGCTTTGCAGCAGTTGATGCCGTCTGCATAGTTGTTGCGGAAGCGGCAATGCTCTACGAGCAGGTTTTTCGAGTTGTTTCCCGAGTAGTCGGCTATCCAGGCGCCGCATTCGAAGTGCTCGGCCCAGCAGTTGCGGATGACGGAGTTGTTGCCCCAGCTGCCCATGAACGCCTTGCCCACCTGCTTCGAATCCTGCTGCTGGTAGTAGCGCTGGCGGTTGACGGTGTTGAAGTAGAAGCCGTCTACTACGAGGTTGTCTTTCGAGGCTTCGATGCCGCGCTTGTCGTAGGTGTTGATGTTTTCCGACGAAGCGGCATAATAGATCTCCGTATACCACATGCCGGCACCGTAGAGGCGGGTGCCGTTGCTGGAGCGGAGGTAGATGCGCTTCTGCGTCTCGTAGCGGCCTTCCGGCACGTAGAGGGCTTTGCCCTCGTTCTGCGCGATCCAGTCGGCTATATCACCCTCGCCGTCATACATCAGCTTGTCGGCGTCGGTGATGTCATCGATCGTAATCGGGGCAGGTACGGGCTCCAGTTCGGCAAAATCGATAGTGCAGGGGAGGCTCTCGGCCGAGAGCAGTACGAGCGTCAGCGTCTCGCCTTGCGCTACCGGGCGGCTCAGGCGCATGTGCTTCTCGTCGAATTTCATGCGGATGACGCAGTTGGATTTAGGCGTGTTGCCGGGGTAGTTGTCGGTGCAGTATTGCCA
>JAGHUE010000073.1 GCA_018064985.1 Candidatus Colicola faecequi
AATCGCCGTACTCGTCTATTACAATTACGATGTAAGGCAGGCACTGGTGATGCAGCGCACCGTTTACCAACTTGGCAGGATTGAGGCGACGCTGGATGAACTTCTCGTTGTAGTCTTCCAAATTGCGCACACCCGCGTCCATAAGCAGCGTGTAGCGGTTCTCCATCTCGATAACGAGGGAGTTGAGCGTATCGATTACCTTGGAGCAGTCGGTAATGATTACGTCTTTTTCTTCAGTATCGGGCTGCGCAGCAAGGAAATGCTTGAGTAGCGGCTTATAAGGAGCGAACTCGACCATCTTCGGGTCAACCAACACCATCTTCAGTTCTGCCGGATGCTTCTTGTAAAGAAGCGACGTAATGATTGCGTTGATGGCAACAGACTTACCCTGGCCGGTGGCACCAGCCACGAGGAGGTGAGGCGTCTTGGCCAAATCGAACATGAAAATCTCGTTGGTGATAGTCTTGCCGAGAGCAATCGGCAGCTTCATTTTCTGCTCATCCTGGAATCGCTTGGAAGCCACTACCGAGTGCATCGAAACAACCTGCGCTTTCTCGTTCGGAACCTCGATACCTACGGTACCCTTACCGGGCATAGGTGCGATAATACGGATACCGACGGCCGAAAGCGACATCATGATATCCGACTCGAGACTCTGAATCTTGGCGATGCGGACGCCGGCTTTCGGTACTACCTCATAGAGGGTGACAGTCGGCCCGACGGTAGCCTTGATGGAATCAATCTCCACACCGTAGTTGCGCAACGTAGAAACGATGCGATTGGCGTTCTGATATTGCTCCTCCTGATTGATGATAGGAGCGTTCTCGTTGTCGTATACTTTGAGCAGATCGAGCGCAGGGAACTTGTAGTTGCTCAAGTCGGCACGCGGGTCAAACGGACCGAGCTTGCGGAGAACGGCTTCTGAATTGTATTCGGCCATCTCGGTAGCCTCCGTCTCGGTAATATCAAGGCCACCTACCTGATCCACCGGCGCTTCCGTTTCAGAATCGGCCAGCTCAGGGTCAACCATTTCCGGATCATCCTCGTCATCGTCATCAATTATCTGAATTGATTCCTCTTCCTGCTGCGCTTCAGCAGGCTGTTCCTGGAGCGTGTCAGTAATAGTGAACGACAAATCCGGGGCTGCTGCCGGTTTCTTCGGTTCCTCTGTCTCCTCGGCAGCAGGTGTAAGATCAAGTACGGAAGCCTCCTCGCCGTCCATCGTGAAGACCACCTCTTTCGGGGTATCCGCGTCGAGATCGATAATCTCTTCCTCCTTCTGCTCTTTCGGCTTACGCTGAAGCAGATTCTTCAGCCAGAGTCCGGCCGTCTGGAAAGCGGGAATAGTACGATGACTGATTCCAACGAGATAAACAATCAGAACAGCCAGCACCACCAGCAGCGTACCTACCCACTCGATGTTGTTCACGAGCAGACTGCAGAAAAACTCGCCTTGTGCACCACCCCAGCGGAAGAACGTCTCGGCCTTACAGATATACTGCACAAAAGAGAGCGCAAGCGAACCCCAGACGAGCCAGAAGAAGCAGTGGAGGAACGTCTTCCAAAGACTGATACCGCGGACGCGCATCAGACGAAGCGCCCAAAGGGCGAGGAAGATTATAGCACTGAAAACGGGAATTCCGAACGTGCGATCAACAAAGAAATCTTGCATACGGGCTCCGATCACGCCACCCTTGTTGAGGATAGCGGCCTTCAGCTCCTTACCGGTCAGTTCGCTGCCGAGCGCGGAATAATCCTGTGCCCCGCTGAAGAAGTAACTTATATAGGAAACAATGGCATAAAGCACAAAGCAAGCCATCACAAAGCCGACGGCAAAGCGGAAGCGCTCGCTACCCATTACGGCAACGGCTCTCTTCCAGAAGCTGCCCTGCTTCTGCTGCGATTTCTGTTTTTTCTGGCGGCTGTCAGCGCTTTCCTGAGCCGCACGAGTAGGACGTTTAGGCATACGAAAGAATTTTGTTTTTTCGGTTCATACTGCTGCAGGCACTTCCCCCACAGGCACAAATTATCGTGCAAAGATAGCAAAAATTATCGGAATAGACTAATTTTTTGTATAAAAATTGCCGAAAATGTTTTATTTTTTGGCCAATTCAACAAAAAGCATTACCTTTGTGTGCAATATTATTTGCAAACTGAAGTTTACAAACGGACCCCTCATTTGCAGGGAGGCCGGATGCAGGAAACAGATGGCAGAACTTATTTCTCACGAAGGCATAGTCGTGTGCGCGCTCGAAAGCGAGTCGCGCCTTCCGCGTGTGCGCATCCGCATCGAGCAGAAAGCGGCTTGTTCGGCATGCAAAGCCAAGTCAATGTGTACGGCATCGGAAACGATGGTGAAGGAAGTCGACGCCTTCGCTCTGGAGCCGATGGAAGCGGGCGACCGCGTGGAAGTATCCGTAGAAAAGCGGTTGGGATGGAAGGCCGTATTGCTGGCGTTTGTATTACCGTTTACGCTTCTTCTGCTGATGGTTTGGCTCCTGCCCCATTTCATCGGAAGCGAGGCATTGGTCGGTACGTTGGCCATCTGCTCATTGGCGCCCTACTACCTGATTCTCCGTCTCTTCAGCCGCAAGATGGAAGCCGAGTATCAGTTCACCGCGAGAAAACTAAGTTGAAAACAAAAAAATAAACACAAATAAATCACAAAACACAATGAAAATCATTCTCATTTCTTTGCTTGTTCTGGGTCTGACGGGTTTGTTGGCTGCTGTGCTGCTCTACCTCGTAGCTCAGAAATTCAAGGTAGAGGAAGATCCTCGCATTGATGAGGTACAGGAGGTATTGCCGGGCGCCAATTGCGGCGGTTGCGGTTTTGCCGGTTGCCGCGCAATGGCAGAAGCTTGCGTAAAAGCTACTTCTCTTGATGGTCTTTCCTGCCCGGTGGGCGGCAACGCCACAATGACCAAAGTAGGCGAGATCCTCGGAATGGCAGCTGCTGCAGCCGAGCCGAAGGTAGCGGTAGTACGCTGCAACGGTACCTGCGAAGCACGTCCGAAGACCAGTGTGTTCGGCGGAACACGCTCCTGCGCCATCATGAGCAGCATGTACATCGGAGAGACCAACTGCGGCTTCGGTTGCCTCGGTTGCGGCGACTGTGTGGCTGCTTGCCAGTTCGGCGCTATCAAGATGAACCCCGCAACCGGACTTCCGGAAGTGGACGAAGAGAAGTGTACGGCCTGCGGTGCCTGCGCCAAGGCTTGTCCGAAGAACGTTATCGAGATCCGCAAGAAAGGCGATGATGCCATGCGTCTCGTAGTGCTCTGCGTCAACAAAGACAAGGGCGCTGCCGCACGCAAGGCTTGCCAGAACGCTTGTATCGGTTGCGGCAAGTGCCAGACCGTCTGCGGTTCGGAGGCTATTACCGTGGCTGGCAACCTCGCTTACATCGACGCTGACAAGTGCACCCTTTGCCGCGAATGCGAAAAAGCTTGCCCCACCGGCGCTATCCACGGCATGAACATGCCCATTATCGAGAAAGCCAAGGCTGCAGCCGTAGTGGAAGACGCTCCGGCAGAAGGCGGCAAGAAGGGCTTCGATCCGCGTTGCGCTGCTATCATCAAGAGCCTGCCTACTCCTAAGGCTGCTTATCCCAACATGCTCAAGATGGCCCAGAAGAAATAATTAATCCGTAAGCATTTTTGAAGACATGAATACATTCCGAATTGGTGGTGTACATCCCCACGACAATAAAGAATTCTCGGCACACAAGCAGATCGCTGCCGTGCCGCTGCCTCAGAAAGCCATCATCCCGCTGGTTCAGCACATCGGTGCACCGGCCAAGGCGGTAGTGGCTAAGGGCGACAAAGTGCTGGTAGGTCAGGTGATCGCAGAAGCCGGCGGCTTCGTAAGCGCACCCGTTCACAGCCCGGTTAGCGGTACCGTTGCCAAGGTAGACGCTACCACCGACGCTTGGGGCCTCCCCATGCCGGCTATCTTCATCGACGTAGAAGGCGATGAATGGCTGCCGGAGATCGACCGCACGGCCGACATCAAGACCGAGTGCACGCTCGAGCCGAAAAAAATCATCAACAAGATCCAGGCTGCCGGTATCGTAGGTCTCGGCGGCGCTTGCTTCCCCACTCACGTAAAGCTCCTTCCGCCTCCGGGCAAGGTAGCTGAAGTGCTTATAGTGAACGGCGTAGAGTGCGAGCCTTATCTTACTTGCGACCATCAGCTCATGCTTGAGCGCGGCGAACAGATCATGCTCGGTATCGACCTCGTGCTCAAGGCACTCGGCATCAAGCGTGCTATCATCGGCATCGAGAAGAACAAACCCGATGCTATCGCTCATATGGCAGAATTGGCCAAGAAGCATCCGGGAGTAGAGGTTAAGCCCCTCGCTCTCAAATATCCGCAGGGCGGCGAGAAGCAGCTCATCGACGCTTGTATCGGTCGACAGGTACCGTCAGGTTGTCTGCCTATCGAAGTAGGCGCTGTAGTTGACAACGTAGCTACCCTCTATGCTATCTACGAAGCCGTAATGAAGAACAAGCCGCTCATTTCCCGCGTAATGACCGTTACCGGCAAGAGCGTGAAAAACCCGGGCAACTACGAAGTTCGCTTCGGCACTCCGCTCGCTCAGGTAATCGAGCTCGCCGGCGGCATTCCCGAAGATACAGGCAAGATTATCGGCGGCGGTCCGATGATGGGTCGCGCTATGCAGAACGTAGATATGCCGTGCAACAAGCGCGTGAGCGGTCTCCTCTTCATGAAGAAAGACGAGAGCGTACGCGTAGAGCCGGAAAACTGTATCCGTTGCGGTAAGTGCGTCGACGCATGCCCGATGGGTCTGGAGCCTTACATGCTCGCTAAGCTCTCTGCTGCGCAGAATTGGGATAAGATGGAACAGCTCAACGTGATGGACTGCATCGACTGCGGTTGCTGCCTCTTCACCTGCCCGAGCCACCGTCCGCTCCTCGACTACATCCGCTACGGCAAAGGCAAGGTAGGCGGCAATATCCGCGCTCGCCAGATGGCTGCTCAAGCAGCGAAAGCAGCTGCCGAAGCAAAAAAATAATTTACAAATTTACTAATTTACAAATTTACAAATTGTAATGAAACTGATCGTTGCTCCTGCACCTCACGCCCACAGTGGCGACTCGGTGCGCAAGAATATGCTCAACGTGATCATTGCCCTCATGCCGGCGTTCATCGTAGCGATGATTGCCTTCGGTTGGGGTGCTGTGATCACTACGGCCGTTTCCGTATGCAGCTGCGTATTGTTCGAGTGGCTCATCTGCAAGTTCCTCATGAAGGAGCGCAGCCACGTAGGCGACCTTTCCGCAGTGCTTACCGGCCTCCTTCTGGCTTTCAACCTCCCGTGCAACCTGCCGCTCTGGATCGTAGTTCTGGGTGCGCTCGTAGCTATCGGCGTAGGCAAGATGTCGTTCGGCGGTCTTGGCCAGAATCCGTTCAACCCGGCTCTCGTTGGCCGTGTGTTCCTTCTCATCTCTTTCCCCGTGCAGATGACCACGTGGCCGCGTCCGCTCGGCTTCTCGGGTTCCTACCTCGATGCTGAGACGGCTGCTACTCCGCTCTACACCCTCAAGAACGCTATCAAGGCAGGCGACAGCTCCATCCTCGATGAGCTGCCTACCCTTTGGGACAGCTTCTCCGGCATGATCGGCGGCTCGCTCGGTGAAGTAAGCGCTATCGCTCTGCTCATCGGCTTCGTCTATCTGCTCTGCACGAAGACCATCACCTGGCACATCCCCGTATCGATTATCCTGACCGTCAGCCTCTTCGCAGTGGTATTCGCTGCTATTGCAGGTCTTCCGGTTTGCACTTTCCTCGGTACGACCCTCTGCGCAGGTGGTCTGATGCTCGGCGCTATCTACATGGCTACCGACTACGTCACCTCCCCGATGACCCATTGCGGTCAGATCGTTTACGGTATCGGCATCGGTCTTATCGTAATGATCATCCGCTGCTGGGGCGCTTATCCGGAAGGCATGTCGTTCGCTATCCTGATCATGAACGCCGTTACCCCGCTCCTCAACATGTATATTCACCCCAAGCGCTTCGGCGAGAAAAAGAAATAAGGAGGACTGCATTATGGCAAAAATGAAATCCACTCTGAGCAATATGCTCCTCTCCCTTACGCTCATCGCGCTCGTAGCAGCAGGTCTGCTCGCCGGCGTTTATACGATGACTAAGGCTACTATCGACGCAACCAATGCCGCCAAGCAGCAGGCTGCTATCATCGCCGTTCTTCCGCAGCAGGAAGGACTCGAGATTGCTGAGCCGATCATGCACGAAGGTATGGAAATCTACTGCGCAACCCTCGACGGTCAGACCGCAGGCGCTGCCGTAAAGGTAGCAGAAAACGGCTTCGGCGGCACCTTCAACCTCATGGTTGGCTTCGATGCAGAAGGCGCCATCACCGGCTTCCAGGTACTCGACCACCAGGAGACTCCGGGCCTCGGCTCCAAGATGCAGGAATGGTTCGCCAATCCGCAGGTGATTGGCCAGAAGGTAGGTGAAACCAACTTCACCGTCTCGAAAGACGGCGGCGACGTAGACGCCATCACGGCAGCTACCATCTCCAGCCGCGCTTTCCTGCTCGCTGTCACCAAGGCATACAACGCCTTCATGAGCGCTCCCGCTGCCGACGCAGCATCGGGCGCTACGGTAATGGCAGAAGAAAACGAAACTGAAAACGAAACTGTGGAGGAATAAAACTATGGCAAACAAAGCATTAAAGACTCTTACTAACGGTCTCCTCAAGGAGAATCCTACCCTCGTGCTGGTGCTCGGTATGTGCCCTACCCTGGCTACTACCTCCAGCGCTCTCAACGGTATGTCGATGGGCCTTGCTACCACCTTCGTGCTCCTCTGCTCCAACGTGGTAATCTCGCTCCTGAAGAACCTCATCCCCGATAAGGTGCGCATCCCCGCTTTCATCGTAGTGATCGCTACGTTCGTTACTATCGTACAGCTCTGCATGCAGGCTTACCTGCCCGCTCTTTACGATAGCCTCGGACTCTTCATCCCGCTGATCGTGGTGAACTGTATCGTGCTCGGCCGTGCCGAAGCATTTGCTGCAAAGAACAATGCCGGTCTCTCGGCGCTCGACGGCCTCGGTATGGGCTTGGGCTTCACCTGCTCCCTTACCGTTCTCGGCGCTATCCGTGAGCTCCTCGGCACGGGCAAAATCTTCGATTTCTCGATCTTCCCCGATTCTTACGGCATGCTCATCTTCGTGCTCGCTCCGGGTGCTTTCATCGCTCTCGCATACGTAATGGCTATTGTAAACAAACTCAAGTCGAAATAAGGCGAGTAAAAGTGACACTTTTGCAACTCGCCGAAATAAAGACTGGCAATGTTGCGAAGCAATGTTGAAAAAGTAATTAATTAGACTATGGTATTCTTTCTTATATTCGTAAGCGCAATCTTCGTCAACAACGTCGTATTGTCGCAGTTCCTCGGTATTTGCCCGTTCCTGGGTGTATCGAAGAAGATTGACACCGCAATGGGTATGGGTGCAGCCGTTACGTTCGTGCTCGTGCTTGCAACCATCATCACCTACCTGCTCCAGCTTCTCCTCAATAAGTTCGGCCTCGGCTTCCTCCAGACCATCCTCTTCATTCTGGTGATTGCTGCTCTGGTGCAGATGATCGAGATTATCCTCAAGAAGATCAGCCCGTCGCTCTATCAGGCGCTGGGTGTGTTCCTCCCGCTTATCACCACCAACTGCTGTATCCTCGGTGTAGCCATCATGGTAGCCAACGGCACCTATAAGCTCCCCGCAGGCGCAGAGCCCAACCTGCTCTACGGCACCTGGTACGCATTCTGCACCGCTATCGGTTTCGCTCTTGCGCTCGTACTCTTCGCAGGCATCCGCGAACAGCTCGAGATGTCGGACACTCCGAAAGCAATGAAGGGCACTCCTATCGCCCTCCTTACCGCAGGTTTGCTCGCAATGGCATTCATGGGATTCTCGGGTGTAGTATAAAAAAAAACAGATGATCCAGAAAATCTGGAACTCTAGCTTATAATAAAAGCCCTCGCCGATTGGCGGGGGCTTTCTGTTTGCGCACATGCACATACGTTTCTATAATATAGGTGCAGCCGTTTATCTTCGCAGCACCTCCGTATAGGGAGCTTCGATTGTGCTGCGCTGCCATCCCGGGCAACCGGTCTTGGCGAAATCAGTCCAGGCATCCACCATGCGGCAAGAGAGCGCCTCGTCGGCTTCTCCGAACGGACGCCAGGAGCGACCGAGCGTATGGAACACATACCACAGTTCGGAGCTGTGGAAGGCGCCCTGCAGGCAGGGACGCCCGTCGTTTGGCAACGGAGCATCGAACTTATATAGGTAGACCGGCTGGCCGGAGAACGCAGCGCGAGCTTCCACGAGCGGCTGAAAACCGGCATCGAGCCCCGACATGTCGTTGGCTACAGAGCCAAACAAATAGGGCACATCGGCAATGCTGCCGCTGAGGACCGACTGATCGAACGACTCGACTAGATATTTGCCGTCGATATGCGGACAGAGCACCATCCAGTTGCCCACCTCTGCGCGATAGCGGTCGAGGGCATCCCACAGCTCGGTGGGCGTAGCGGCACGCATCTCTTCGAGGCTCTGCCATCCGCCCAACTCGATGATCCGTTGCCCCATCCGGTCGGCTTCTTCCTGACTCATGCTTTCAGCCAGGCGTCCGCCCAAACCGCCGGCGCTCATCACCGCAGCACTCGAGAACAGCCCCCGGGCTTCGGGAGAGATGGTCATACAGCGAATCGACCCGCCGCCGGCACTCTGGCCGAAAATCATGATCCGCTCGGGGTCACCGCCAAAGGCGGCAATGTTGCTGCGCACCCACCGAAGCGCCGCTATCTGGTCCATCAGACCGTAGTTGCCGCTCGTGCCGCTCTCTTCGGTGAGCCACGGATGCGAGAGGTAGCCGAGCATGCCCAGACGATAGTTGGCCGTAACGAGGATAACGCCCCGCTCTGCCCATGCCTCGCCGTCCATCTCCGGTTCGAAACTCCAGCCGCAGCAGTAAGCGCCGCCGTGTATCCAGAGGGCCACGGGCATCTTCCCTTCGGCTGTTTTCGGCACCCAGATATTCAGTTGCAGACAATCTTCGTCAAACGGCGCATCTTCGGAAAAAAACTCCGTGCCATATTCGCCGTCGGCAGGGTTGTGCGCCGGTTGCGGAGCGGCATTGCGGAAATGGTCGCACAGCATCAGCGTGTCCCACGGTTCGACGGGCTGCGGGGCGCGCCAGCGCAGCTCACCCACAGGCGGAGCGGCATACGGAATGCCCTTATAAACGAAGCATCGTTCGAGCGCCACGCCCTGCACGCGTCCGCCTTCTACTTCTACCACCGGCGCTCCCCCGCGGGTGCAGGAGATCAGCAGGAGCAGAGCTCCCGCAAAAAGAAAAAAGTTCTTCATCTGATTAGTAATAAGCCCCGCCTCTGGGGAGGCAGGGCAAGGGTAAGTATGCTTATTTGAAAAGTTTCTGCGCGAAGGTGTTCAGGTAGAGGCGCCAGTTGGCCCATACGTGGCCGCCCTCCGACTCGAAGAACTCGAAGTTGTCCATCTTCTCGTCCTCGAGCACTTTCTTGAGGTCGAGGCTGCGCTGCCAGAGGAAATCGGTGTTGCCGCAGGCGAGCCAGTAGAGCTTCACGCCGGCTTTCTTCAGCTTGGCGATATCTTCGGGCGATGCCTGTCCGGCAGCGGAGAGGGGGCAGATATAGTCGAAGAGCTGCGGATAGAGGAGCGATGCGGAGATGGTGTGTCCGCCGCCCATCGAGAGGCCGGCGATGGCGCGCTTCTCGGGCTTCGGAACGGCGCGGTAGTTCTTCTCGATGAAGGGCACTATCTCCTCGCAGAGGCTGCGCACGTAGAGGGTGCGGTTCTCGGGCTTGCGCCAGTCGAGCTCGCTCGTCGGGATGCCGAGCGTCTGTGCAGCTGCCTGATTGGGATTACCGTTGGGCATCACGCATATCATCGGCTCTGCCAACCCTTTCTCGATCAGGTTGTCGAGAATCTGGGCAGCGCGTCCCATCGACGACCACGCTTCCTCATCGCCGCCTGCGCCGTGGAGCAGGTAGAGCACGGGGTATTTCTTCTTGGGGTTCTGCTCGTAGCCATAGGGGGTGTATACGGTCAGGCGGCGATCCATGCCGAGCAACTTGCTTGTGTACCAGCGGTGCGTTACGGTGCCGTGTTTCGTGGCTTCGCCGTAGTTCTCGGTGCGCTCACCGGGCACGAGCAGCATGTTCAGGTAGTTGCTGCCATCGCGCTGTACGAACACGTTCAGCGGGTCGGCTGCTTTTACGCCGTCTACGGTAAACCAGTAGGTATAGATCTCGGGTGCGGGCGTGGGGATGGTATATTCCC
>JAGHUE010000092.1 GCA_018064985.1 Candidatus Colicola faecequi
GAGAGCGGTGTAGGTCGTGGTATGGGTTTCCGCGACTCCAACCAGGATCTCGTCGGTTTTGTGCACCAGGTGCCCGCTCGCGCTCGCGAGCGCATTATCGATATTGCCTCTACCCAGTTCCCCGATGGCGGATGCTATCATCAGTATCAGCCCCTTACCAAGCGAGGCAACAACGACATCGGCGGCGGCTTCAACGACGACCCGATGTGGCTCATCTTCGGCACGGTCGCTTATGTAAAGGAAACGGGCGACTATTCCATCCTCTCCGAGATGGTGCCTTGGGACAATGAGCCAGGCACGGAAGTGACGCTCATGGAGCACCTTCGCATCTCCTTCAACCACGTGATCGAAAACCTCGGTCCGCACATGCTCCCGCTTATCGGACGTGCCGATTGGAACGACTGTCTCAACCTCAACTGCTTCTCCTGGGATCCCAACGAGAGCTTCCAGACCACCGAGAACAACTCCGTCGGTTCAAAGGCTGAGTCGCTCATGATTGCCGGCCAGTTTGTCATGATGGGCAAGCAGTACTTGGAGCTCTGCAAAGCAGTAGGCAATGAAGAAGAGGCTGCTCGCGCCATGAAGCATATCGACGCTATGGTCGAGGCTGTAAAGAAAGACGGTTGGGATGGCGAGTGGTATCTCCGCGCATACGACTTCTACGGCAATAAGATCGGTTCCAACGAATGTGAAGAAGGCAAGATCTTCATCGAGAGCCAGGGCTTCTGCACCATGGCCGGCATCGGTTTGGAAGAAGGTATGGTTGACAAGGCGCTCGACAGCTGCAAGAAATACCTCGATTGCGAGCACGGTATGGTGCTCAACAACCCTGCTTATACCGTTTACCACGTGGAGATGGGCGAAATCTCGTCTTATCCCGCAGGCTACAAGGAGAATGCCGGCATCTTCTGCCACAACAATCCGTGGGTAATCATTGGTGAAACGGTTGCCGGTCGCGGTAACGATGCTTGGGACCATTACACCAAAATCTGCCCCGCATGGATTAAGGATCAGGAGCTCCACAAAGTGGAACCTTATGTATATTGCCAGATGGTTGCCGGAAAAGATGCGGCAAAACCGGGCGAAGGAAAGAACTCCTGGCTCACCGGTACTGCTGCCTGGAACTGGTACACCATCACTCAGTTTATCCTCGGCATCAAGCCCACGTTCGACGGCATCGAAATCGATCCGTGTATCCCGGCCGACATGAAGGAATATACCGTCCGTCGTGTTCTCCGCGGAGCCGAATACGATATTACCGTTAAGAATCTCAGCGGTTCACAGAAAGGCGTGAAGCGCCTCGTGGTGGATGGCGTAGAGGTAGAAGGCAATATCATCAAGGCAGCCGAAGGCAAGCACACCGTTCTCGTAGAAATGTAATCTTTGCCGAGCCCCCTTTTTCCTGCTTTTGCCGTTCGTCCTGAGGCGGGCGGCGGAGCAGCACTCCCTGACATATAACAATACTCTAAAATCATAAGCGTAATGCGCACGAAACTCCTCATTCTTTCCGCCGGACTTCTCTTGCTCTCTGCATGTTCGTCCGTAAAGGAAAACCCTATCAAAGTTAATCAGGTCGGCTACTATCCTTCTTGCGAGAAGACTGCAGTTCTCGAGCAGGAGGCCAACACCTCCAAAGCTGTTCTCCTCGATGCGGAAGGCAACACCGTATGGGAAGGTGAAGCTGTACGCGAAGCCGTTTCTCTCTGGTCGGGCAAAGTGCGTAAAATAATCGATTTCACCGAGGTTTCCGAGCCTGGCGAATATACGTTGAAGGCCGGTAAGTTCGAGCAGCCTGTAGTAATCCGTGAAGCGGCTTTCGCACCTGTGGCACAAGCCGGTATGAAGGCCTACTACCTCCAGCGTACGGGCTGCCCCATCGAAGAGCAGTATGCCGGTATTTATGCCCGTCCGGCTGCTCATCCCGATACCTGTGTGATGATTCACCCCTCGGCTGCTTCGCTCAGCCGTCCGGCCGGTACGATCATCTCTTCGCCCTTCGGCTGGTATGATGCGGGCGATTTCAACAAGTATGTAGTCAACTCCGGCTTCACCATCGGTATGCTTCTTCTCGGATACGAGGCAGACAAGGCTTACTACGATGAGTGGAACCTCAATATCCCCGAGAGCGGTGACAATACGCCCGACATCCTCGATGAGATCATGTACAACCTCCGCTGGATGGCTACCATGCAGGATCCGGAAGACGGCAGCGTATACCACAAGCTCACCACTCCTCATTTCGAGGGCTTCATCATGCCGGTTGATTGCCAACAACAGCGCTACGTAGTGCAGAAGAGCACCACGGCAGCCCTCGATCTTGCTGCTACTTTCGCGCAGGCATACCGCATCTACAAGGCATATCCCGAGTATCAGGACTTTGCCGAACAGATGCTCCGGCAGGCAGAGAAGGCATATGCTTGGTCGGTTGCCAATCCGAAAGTGCTTTATGATCAGCCGGGCTACAACCAGACGTGCGAACCCGAAGTTTCCACCGGCATGTATCCCGATACTGAGACTTCCGACGAGTTTTTCTGGGCAGCTACTGAGCTGTATCTCGCTACCGGACAGCAGGCTTATCTCGAGCAGGCCAAGCAGTTTATGCCAGCCGCTTTCCGTCTCCCCGTTTGGGGCGATATCGAATGGCTGGGAGCTTACGAATGGCTGCAGATGAGCCTCGTCAGCAACGACCTTGCTGCTCAGCAGATGAAAGAGGCCCTCGCACCCATGCTGGTAGGATACCTCGATGCTTGCCTTCAGACTACCGCTGCTTCCTGTTTCCAGATGCCTTACGGCAACACCCCTTCAGACTTCTGCTGGGGCGGCAATGCCGAAATCTGTGCCGGCCGCGGCATCGCAATGCTCTATGGTTGGCGTCTTACCGGAAAACCCGAATATCGCGCAGCAGCTCTGCAGCATGCCGACTATATCCTTGGCCGCAATGCTACCGGCTATTGCTTCGTTACCGGCTTCGGCACTAAGCAGGTGATGCATCCGCATCAGCGTATCTCGTTTGCCGACGGCATCGAGGCGCCGCTGCCGGGATTCCTCGCCGGCGGACCTAACCCCGGTCAGCAGGACAAAGAGGCTGGTGTGGTTTATCACACCGATTATCCCGGCGAGTCTTATCTCGACGAGCAGCCCTCTTATGCAACCAACGAGATTGCCATCAACTGGAACGCTTATCTCGTACACCTCATGGCCGGCCTTGATGCCGCTATTCGCTGATCGTCCGGTTAGTTGAGAATCTGCAGTAGTCTAACTACCAGTCTTCATTGGAACTCCATTGCTATCGCATCGGGTGCCGTCCGTTCGCCTTACGGCTTTCGTTCGAGATAGCGGAATAACCCAATAATCACTCAATAATAACCCAATAATCACCCAATATTCTCCTTACCCAACTCCACCTTATTCCAGCATGAAGAAACTTTGTATGCTCCTTTTTGCAGCCGCCATGCTGCTTCCCGCTTGCAAGAAGCAGGTGGTTCAGCCTACTCCGGCGGAAGCGCTCATACAGCGTCTTGACAGCCTCCGTGAGAAAGGCATCATGTACGGTCATCAGGACGATCCATTCTACGGGATCACCTGGCAATGGGAAAAAGACCGCTCCGACACCTACGAGCTTACGGGCGATTATCCTGCCGTAATGGGGTTCGAGCTCGGCGGTATAGAGAAAGGCGATGCAGCCAATCTGGACAGCGTGCCTTTCGACTGGATGCGCGAAGAGATCATCAAGCACCACGAACGGGGCGGCATCATCACCGTTTCCTGGCACCCCCGCAATCCGCTCAACGGCCGTACGGCCTGGATTGAGAGCGATCTGAAGGAATACGCAGAAGCGATAGCAGCCGGCGTTCCGGCAGACAGTCTCGTTGACCCGAGGAAGACAGTGGCTTCTGTGCTTGAAGGCGGCGAAGCGCATGATCTTTTCATGGATTGGCTCGACCGTGTGGCTTCGTTCCTCGGTTCGTGCAACGACGGAGAAGGCAACGCTATTCCGATGATTTTCCGCCCCTGGCACGAGAATACGGGCAGCTGGTTCTGGTGGGGCGAAGGCAACTGCACGGTAGAGGAAT
>JAGHUE010000012.1 GCA_018064985.1 Candidatus Colicola faecequi
AGCAAGAGCTGCAAGGCTGCGTTACTGCTGGTCGGGGAAGGCGTCGAAACCTTGTGCGCGGAGAGCGATTTCCTCACCATTCTGTCCGATGAGAGAAGCCCCGAATTCGGCCTTCTGGATGTAGCCGATGATGTTTACATCATCCACGGGGATAATCTTCTCGTAGTCTTTCTGGTCGATAGTGAAGAGGAGCTCGTAGTCTTCTCCGCCATTGAGGGCGCAGGTGACAATGTCCATATTGAGCTCAGCGGCCATATCGACAGCCTGCTGATCGATAGGGAGCTTGCCGGCATAAACTGCGCAACCTACCCCGCTCTCTTTGCAGATGTGGAGGAGCTCGGAAGAGAGGCCATCAGAGATGTCCATCATGGAAGTGGGCTTGATTCCGGCTTTGCGAAGGGCGTCGATGACGTCTTTGCGGGGCTCGGGTTTGAGTTGGCGCTCAAGGAGATATTCCTTGCCTTCGAGCGCTTTCTGAGCAGCTTCGGGGTCAGACTCGCCGACGAGGCGTTCGCGCTCGAGAAGCTGCAGACCGAGATACGCGGCTCCGAGGTTGCCCGTGCAGCAGATGAGGTCGTTGACCTTAGCGCCCGAACGATAGACGATTTCCTCGGGTTTGGCTTCGCCGAGGCAGGTGACGGAGATAGTAAGACCGGTCATAGAGGCAGTAGTGTCACCTCCGACGAGATCCACTCCGTAGCGCTCGCAAGCGAGGCGGATACCGGAGTAGAGCTGCTCGATATCTTCCACCGAGAAACGGCGGCTAATACCCAGGGCGACAACGAGTTGCGTAGGACGGCCGTTCATAGCGCAGATATCGGAAATATTGACGGCCGCAGCCTTGTAACCGAGGTGCTTGAGGGGCACGTATTCGAGATTGAAATGTACACCTTCAAGGAGGATGTCGGTAGTGACGAGGGTGCGACGGGTGCCGAACTTGAGGACAGCCGCATCATCGCCAATGCCCTTGACGGTAGTGGCATTTTTGTTTTTCATATCTTTGGTGAGGCGGTCTATAAGACCGAATTCACCGAGTTGAGCTATATCCATAATTCTGTTTTTGAGGGGCCACGGGTTGCGAAAAGGCGCAATCGGGCATATTAATCAACATGCAAAGGTACGAAAACAAATGCAAAGCGCAAAATTTTTTCAAGAAAAACTATTATTTAATTAATAATAGTAGGTTTTGCGGGAAATAATTTGGTATTATCGGATTTTTTTTCTAATTTTGCATGCTATATTGTGCGCATAGTGCAAAAAAGTGCGCATTTGAACCGAAAAAATCAAGAGATATGATAGAATACATCAAAGGCGAACTGGCCGAACTGACCCCGACGACAGCCGTAATCGAAGCGGGCGGACTGGGCTATGAAGTAAACATTGCGCTCCCGACTTATTCCGCGCTGGCGGGCAAGGAAGCGCGAAGCGGCCATGCAGGCGAGACCGTAAAACTCTACGCGCAGGAGATCATCCGCGAGGATACGCACGATTTGTACGGCTTCACGTCGAAAGGCGAGCGCGAACTTTTCATGGCGCTGACGAGCGTGAGCGGTATCGGTCCGAATACCGGCAGAATGATCATGTCGGGCTATACGGCAAGCGAGATTCGCCAGATAATAGCCACAGGCAATGCTAAAGCATTGTCGAACATCAAGGGCATCGGCGGCAAGACGGCTCAGCGCATCATTGTGGACCTGAAGGACACGGTGCTGAAGATCGACCTGGGCGACAATTTGGGCGCTATTACCGACCAGCCGCAACTCGATCTGGGCGCTAATCCGGCAAGCGAGACGAAGCAGGAGGCTGTTTCCGCTCTGACGATGCTCGGATTCCCGGCTGCCCCTGCAGGCAAAGTGGTGGACAAGCTGCTGAAAGAAGACCCGACTCTGAGCGTGGAGAAGGTAATCAAACTCGCGCTCAAGATGCTGTAAATGTATCATTTGAATTGAATCGATTTGACTAAATTACGCAACATATTACTCTCGGCCGTTATCGCCTTCGCGGGCGCGGGCTCATTGTACGCACAAACGGACGCCATTCAGACGTCGGGCAACGTGCGCGCCAAAGAGGAGCCGGCTTCGTGGGAGGAGAACGACAGCGTGAAGATGGCCCCGCTGCAGGTGAACCGCTACGAACAGCAGAACTACGAGCAGCTGAGCCAACCGAAGTCGTCGATGGACCTGAAGGACCCCGATAACATCAAGACCGACGTGGAGTATCTGCCCGACCTGGGCTATTACATCGTCCATACAAAGATAGGCGATGTGGACGTTTCGACCCCTTATCTGATGACGGAAGAGGAGTATAAGGAATACTCCGAACTGCAGGATATGCAGGCTTACTGGCAGAAGAAAATCAGCGAGGTAGAACACGACAACGAGAAGAAATTCGACATCACGGACATGAAGTTCGACATCGGTCCGGCCGACAAGATTTTCGGTCCGGGCGGTGTGCAGCTGAAGATGCAGGGAAGCGCGGAGATGAAGTTCGGCTGGAAACGTCAGCACGTGGACAATCCGTCGCTTACGAAAAAAGCGCAGACATCGAACGGATTGGATTTTGACCAGAATATTCAGGCAAGCGTCAACGCCAGCGTGGGCGACAAGATGAAGTTCAACCTGAACTACAATACGAAGTCGTCGTTCGACTACGACCGTCAGAACCTGAAGTTGGCGTATAAGGGCAAGGAGGACGACATCATCCAGAGCCTGGAGGCGGGTAACGTATCGCTGAACCTGAAATCGTCGCTCATCCACGGTCCGCAGGCGCTTTTCGGTATAAAAACGGATATGCAGTTCGGCAAACTGCGGGTGCAGGCTTTGCTTTCGCAGCAGAACTCGGAAAGCCGGACGGTGAGCTCGAAAGGCGGCGCACAGACGACCTCGTTTGAGATAACAGCCGACTCGTATGACGAGAACAAGCATTTCTTCCTGGGCTATTTCTTCCGCGACAACTACGAACGTGCCATGCAGACGCTGCCGTACATCGCCAGCGGTGTGCAGATCACGAAGGTGGAGGTGTGGATAACGAACAAACGCGCCAACTACGAGCGGTCGAGAAACATCATCGCGTTTACGGACCTCGGCGAAAACAGGAGCGAGCATATCAGCGGCAACTGGACGGCCACCAACTCACCGGCTGCCTACAACAAAGCCAACAGCCTGTACGCAACGGTAACGGCCGACCCGTCGGTTCGCGATATCCAGATGGCAACGACCGCGCTGAGCGGGCTGAACGGAATGACCGGCGGCGAGGATTTCGAGAAAGTGGAATCGGCACGCCTGTTGAACAATTCGGAATATACGGTCAACACGAGTCTTGGTTACATCACGCTCCGTCAGGCACTCCGTCAGGACGAAGTGCTGGCTGTGGCATATGAGTATACCTATGCAGGACAAGTTTACCAGGTAGGTGAGTTCTCGACGGACGGCAACGAAAGCCTGAGAGCGCCTAACGCATTGATACTGAAGATGCTGAAATCTTCGGGCAATGCCCCTCACCCGTACGATCCGGCCAGAAGAGGCCAGCACTACGGCACATGGGACCTGATGATGAAGAACGTCTATTCATTGGGCGCATCGAGTCTGCAGAACGACAAGTTCGAACTGTACGTGATGTACAGAAACGACTCGGTGGGCACAAACGTGCAATATCTGCCGGAAAGCCAGATCCAGGGCAAGCAACTCCTCCGTGTGCTCCGGCTGGACTGCCTCGACCAGAAGAACAACAAGAGCCCTGACGGCAAATTCGACTTCCTGGAGGGTTACACGGTGAACGCAAGTACCGGCCGCATCATTTTCCCGGTACTGGAACCGTTCGGCAGCTCGCTGCGGGAAGCTATCGGCAACGACGCGATAGCCGACAAATACGTATTCCAGGAGCTGTACGACTCGACGCTGGTAGTAGCGGAAGAGCTGTCGGAGAAGAACAAATTCACGCTGACGGGTAAGTACAAAGGCAGCGCCGGCGGACAGATTCAGCTTGGCGCAATGAACGTTCCGCGCGGTTCGGTAACCGTGACGGCCGGTGGCGCAACGCTCACGGAGAACGTGGATTACACGGTCGATTACACGATGGGTACGGTAACGATTCTCAACCAGGGTATTCTGGATGCGGGAACAAACGTGGACGTCAAGTTGGAGAACCAGTCGACCTTCTCGATGCAACGAAAGTCGCTCGTAGGTGCCAATCTGGAATATCAGTTCAACAAAGACCTTTCGATCGGCGGTACGATCATGCACCTGACGGAGAAGCCGCTGACGACGAAAGTGAACACGGGCAGCGAACCGCTGAGCAACACGGTGTGGGGCGTAAACGGCAGTTGGCGAACCGAATTCATGTGGCTGACCAATGCGCTGGACAAGATTCCATGGATAAAAGCGACACAGCCGTCGTCCTTCCAGGTGAACGCGGAGTTTGCACAGCTGATTCCGGGCCACACGAAAGACGTGGGCAAGGCCGGAACGGCTTATCTGGACGACTTCGAATCGACCAACACGAATATCGACATCCACTACCCCGCTTACTGGAAACTGGCTTCAACCCCGGCTGCTTTCGAAGAGGCCAGCCTGTCGAATGA
>JAGHUE010000016.1 GCA_018064985.1 Candidatus Colicola faecequi
TTGAGCCATGCTATGGCCATTGCTGCCACGGCATTTGCTATCTGTTTTTCCTCGTGTACGCCCAGTTTCACATGCTCGATGGTCATTTGCGGGGCGTGGAAGTCGAAATGGATGGCTTGTTCGGTTATTTCGATATTGTCGGCATAATAATCCGGAAGCGTTTCTTGCTCTCCGGCTATGCCGTAAGTCTGCTCTTTGGTGCCGGCTTGCAGTCGGCTTTCCAATCGGATACCCTGTCTGCGGAGCAGAAGACCGCCTTTCTCAACCAGTGATGTGAATTGGGAATAGCTTTCGTGGAAAGCTTCTTCGTTGCCGAAAATCTCTACGTATTCGGGCTCCGTACTCGTAACGATTGCCATCATCGGGCTCAGCTGCAGAAAACTGCGGTCGTATGCGTCGGCTTGAATCACTACGAGGTTGCTTTCCGGCTGAAGCAGCAGGTTGCTGCCGTAGTTCTTCGACGGTTGTCCCAGGAATGCGTTGGTGCCTATCTCGCTCTGATAGAGCAAGTGGGCCAGCATGGCGGTCGTGTCTTTTTTGCCGTGAGTGCCCGCTACGCAGAGTGCATGCATGTGGCGCAGTTTCGTGATATCGCCTAAGACGGCGGCGCGCTTGCGCACGCGGAATTCGTTTCCTTCGAAATATTGGCAAAGCGGGCTCGTTTCCGGCACGGCTGGCGTGCGGACTACAAGCGTTTGCTTGCGGTCGCGGAACATCTCCGGAATCGTGCGGGCATCGTCCTGATAGCTGATCAGGATGCCGAGGCTTTCCAGCTGGCGGGTCATCGCCGAAGGCGTGCTGTCATAGCCGGCCACCAGAAAACCACGGGTCACGTAATAACGGGCCAGAGCTGACATGCCCCTGCCGCCTATCCCGAGGAAATATACGCGGGAGAACCAATTGCTCCCTGCTGCGTTGTCGATATTTACTGCATTTTCTGCCATATTACGATGCAAAATTAGCAAGAAAATCTTAAATATCCAAATTTTATGCTGACTCTATAAGAAAAAAATCTTTTTTCTTGCGTAATTGGGAAAAAAGCACTACCTTTGCACAAATTTATAATAAATTCAACGAAAAATGGCTACACAGGAAGAAACCTTTAAGAAGATTGTCGCCCATTGCAAGGAATACGGCTTCGTGTTCCCTTCGTCAGAAATCTACGACGGTCTCGGCGCAGTTTATGATTACGCACAAAACGGTGTTGAACTCAAGAACAACATCAAGAAATATTGGTGGGATTCGATGACCCTTCTCCATGAGAATATCGTGGGCATCGATGCTGCTATCTTCATGCATCCGACCACCTGGAAAGCATCCGGTCACGTTGATGCATTCAACGATCCTCTCATTGATAACCGCGACTCCAAGAAGCGTTATCGCGCTGACGTACTGATCGAAGATCAGCTCGGCAAGATTGAAGAGAAAATCAACAAGGAAATCGAGAAGGCTCGCAAGCGTTTCGGTGAGTCGTTCGACGAGGAGCAGTTCCGAGCTACCAATGGCCGTGTGCTTGAGCATCAGGCTAAGTGGAATGCCCTCCACGAGCGCTATTCCAAGGCTATGAACGAGATGAATCTCGAGGAGCTCAAGCAGATTATCCTCGACGAGGAAATCGTTTGCCCGATCTCCGGCACCCGCAACTGGACCGACGTTCGCCAGTTCAACCTCATGTTCTCTACCGAGATGGGTTCTACCGCTGATGGCGCTATGAAGATCTACCTCCGTCCGGAAACCGCTCAGGGTATCTTCGTCAACTACCTCAACGTACAGAAGACCGGTCGTATGAAGCTTCCGTTCGGTATCGCTCAGATCGGTAAGGCTTTCCGCAACGAGATCGTTGCACGTCAGTTCATTTTCCGTATGCGTGAGTTCGAGCAGATGGAGATGCAGTTCTTCATCAAGCCGGGTACCGAGCTCGATTGGTTCGAGCATTG